>JAIQFT010000005.1 GCA_020073185.1 Terriglobia bacterium | reverse complement strand
TTTTCCCAAAGTGCTGAGGGTGTGGTAGCTTCGCTTCAAGGCGGTTCTCCTTTCGTTGAGAAAGTTTCCAACCCGACTCTATCAAGAGCCGGGTCGAGAACCGCCCCTCAACCTTCAACTATGGATGGGACACCCTCGGAAGTCCGACGCAGTTGCACAGTACTTGGTCGGTGCAAAGCTTCAGCTCCGTTTCCCGAAGGCCGACATCCCAAACCAATCGTATAGCACGGCAGACGAGCAGCTCGGGCGAGCCGGGGATTTCGAAATCGGAGACACTGTGTTTCACGTAACGATCTCCCCTACGTCCGGCCACTACGAAAAGTGTGTTAGGAACACCGAGCGCGGGCTTTGCCCCTATTTGCTCGTCCCAGGTGCTTTGTTGGAAGGCGCAAAACAGAATGCCGACTATTCGGCACCCGGACGCATTACGGTCGTGTCGATCGAGTCGTTCATAGCCCAAAATGTGGATGAACTCGGGCAATTCACGATTGCGAGCACGAGAGAACACCTTAGGGGATTGCTTATCGCCTACAACGCGCGAGTCGAAGCAGTCGATACGGATAGGTCTCTTTTGGTCGAGGTGCCTCTGAACCTGCTCGACTAGTCTAGTTGGGCGGAATTGTTGTTCCAAGCTGCCATCCGTTCCAATTTGGAACCGGCACCGCACCAAACCGCAAATTTTTCCTGAACATCACAGACTTTCGCCCCCTTCAACCAGCTATCCTGGCTTTGCGCACCAGTGCGTAGGAGTGGTGGTGTCGATAGCCGCCACTAGTTAGTTCTTTGACAACAAAATGCCTCGCGCCGACTCGTCATTTCGCTACCTGACGGTAACCGACGGTTACCGTGCGGATTTGACGGTATACCGTTTGTAACTTATTGAATATACGCGCAAGCAGGGGGATGGGGGTGGGTGCCGTCCATGGTTTACTGATTGGTAATCTTACGACGCTACTGCTCATTTCACCATCACCGCCTTCTTTTGGAACGTTCCCTGCCAGGCGATGACCACCGACGGCACGAATCCGGCCAGCGCGATGACCGTCCACACCGTCGAAACGACGCCGACTTCGCCCAGGCGCGCGACGGCTGGAATGGCCAGCACGGCGCGCACGAAAACAAACACCATGGCGAAGGGATAGCCGCGCATCATCCACTGGCGGTGCTGCTGGATGTTGCCGCTGCGCACGCAGTAGAGCGCCACCGCGGTGCACAGAATCCACCCGCCGGCCTGGACGACGGTGGCCATGAGCAGCGTCGGCGGGCCAAGACGCATGGAGATGACAACCGCGACAGGAGCGGCGATGAAGGTCGCGCCGATGTAGATGCGCCCCATCAGGCGATGCACCGCCAGATATCGGCTGCGCAGCCGGCTGGAGAACTGGAAGATGCCGAGCGTGAGCGCGAGCGCGCCGAACACGCCGTGGGTCAGCATCAGCCAGGGTATGGGCGCAAAACGCTGGCGTAGCGGCGACGCGGGATCGAGCAGCGCCAGGTCACGGGTGTAGAGCACGAGCAGCGTCAGCAGGCCGAAGACGACAAACAGCACGTGCTTGGCTTGCAGCGGACGAGTGCGCGGAGCGGACGGAACGGTTGCGGTTGTTAAGGACGGAGCGGCCACGGTTCCCCACCTCCCAGTGGCTGAAAAAGTGATGAGAGAATAGCAGAAGGAGAAGACGGCGGTCTATGGTCGACGGTCGACGGCAAAAGCAAGGCAGTTTATCCGGCGCACACTGCGTTCATCGGCGGCGAAGAATTGCACAATGGTGCTTCTCGTAACCCAGGTGGTGCGTCAGTTCGGCGCGCATCGCTGCAGCGGGCTTGAGACGGCCGATTGATGTCGAGGCTTTCGGTCAGGCCGAGAGCTTCTGCCGACGCTTGATCCGGCGGGCCCGATCCCGGGCAATCAGATCGTGCACGTCGTATCCGTACGGTCCATAGGCGCGAAACACCGTGGGATCGTAGAGACGCTTGATGCCGCATTCGTTGCACACCTGATACGAATAATGTTCGTCGTACTGCAGCGGCCAACCCATGTGCGTATGCCAGCACCCTCGGAAGAGGATGGTCGCGGCAGCGCCTAGTCCAGCGACCGCAAGGCCAAGCGGCCAAATCCAGTGCGAATGTTTACCACCACGGGACATCTGGGAACCTCACAACGTATGCAGCTATGGTAGCGCACCGGTGAGCAATGTGCGACAACGTTCGAGGGCCTCTCGTTGGGGATACGGCAATTCCTGAACTGCTCCAACGAAACAAGCTGTTCGACGCGCCGGCAAGGTTAGCCGCAGAGGGCACGGAGAAATAAGCAAAAAGCCTTCTGTGTGCGCTGTGGCTAAGAAGGGAGTTTAGGGTGTCCTTCGTGCGTTTGCTCGAGTGCCGCGGGGTAACGGTTGCGAGCCAGGTCCGTCTAATTCGCAGATCGAGGCCGTAAAACTCCGAACCAGAATGCCGGTTCGGACGTACCCTCGGTTAGCGGTAAAGAACTGAGCCCATGCAACTGCGAGACCTGTTTCTCGACACGCTCCGGACCCTGTGGACGCACAAGTTGCGTACTTTTCTTACCATGTTCGGAATCGCCTGGGGCGTCGTGTCGATCATGTTGATGGTGGCGGCGGGCGAAGGTTTGCGAGTGGGGCAGCAGAAGGTTTCGCAGAATTTCGGGCGCGACATCATGATTATTTTTGCCGGCAGGACCAGCACCCAAGCCGGCGGTCTGCGCGCCGGGCGGCGCGTTCGCTGGGAAGACAGCGACATACCGCTCGTCCAGGAAAAAGCGCCCGCGTGCCGTTATGTATTGCCCGAACTGGGGAACAACGTTCGCATCCATAGCAACTTCAACGCCGCAACGCTGCTGGTCACAGGCTCCCATCCGTCGTTTGCCGAAGTGCGCAGCATCAACGTCGGCGAGGGGCGTTTCTACAACTGGGACGATGTTCGCGAGGCGCGCCGAGTCGCGTTTCTGGGCAGCGATGCGCGCAAGCAGTTGTTCGGCTCGCGGCCGGTAGTTGGTGAAAGCGTCTATCTCAACGACATTCCTTACCAAGTCATCGGGGTAATGCAAACCAAAAAGCAGGATTCCAGCTATGACGGCATGGATGTGAACAAAATCTTCATCCCTTACCCACCAATGCGCGAGGACTTTCCGAACAAAGCGCCGGACACGCCACATACGCTGGACCGGCTGCTGGTAACGCCGCGCAGCGTCGCGCTGCACGAGCGGTGCAAGGCGGAAGCGGTGGCGGCACTGGCCGGCATTCACAACTTCGATCCCACCGACAAAGAAGCCGCCAACGTCTGGGACACGGTGGAGGAGGCCAAGGCATTTCAGACCATGACCGACGGGATGAAGTACTTCCTGGGCGCGGTCGGTCTGGTCACGCTGTTTCTCGGCGGCATCGGGGTGATGAATGTCATGCTGGTCGCGGTGCGAGAGCGTACCCGAGAGATCGGTGTACGCAAGGCCGTGGGCGCCACTTCGCAGACCATCCTGCGCCATTTCTTCCTGGAAAGCCTGATCGTGGTGTTCCTCAGCGGCTCCATAGGTTTTGCGGTTGCGTTTGGCATATGCGCGCTGGTGGATATGGCGCACATGCCGGATTACTTCGCGGGCCTGATCCCGACATGGCAAGCGGGCGCCCTGGCTTTTGCGCTGCTGGGCACGGTTGCCGTGGCATCGGCAATTTATCCGGCGCGCCGCGCCGCTTCGGTCGATCCCATTGAAGCGCTGCGGTACGAGGCGGGAGGTTAAGCAGGGTATGGCTGGTCGGTTCCTGGCGCACAGATGTTGATCCAAACCATCGCCGATGCGTGGCACGCCTTGCTTCGCAGCAAGACGCGCTCCATCCTCACCATGCTTGGGGTGGTGTGGGGGATTGTGACGGTGACGCTGCTGGTGGCCTACGGCAGCAGTTTCCGCGGTGTCCTGGTGCGCGCCTTCGAAGCGTTTGGCCACGGCGCCGTGGTCTGCTGGCCGGCGCAGACCAGCGAACAGCCCGGCGGCCAGCGTGCCGGCAAGGTAGTGCGGTTCGAGCAAGCCGATCTGGAGCGCGTCAAAGAGGAAGGGACGCTGGTGAAGACGGTGTGCCTCGAAACCGTGAGGTGGCTGTCGGTTTCCTATCAAGGAAGGCTCGCCAACACCGCCATCCGCGGCGTCTGTCCCGAGTACGGCGAAATGCGCAACGAGGTGGCGAAAGAGGGACGCTGGATTTCCGCGCAAGACCTGGTCGAGCGGCGCCGCGTAGTCTTCCTGGGAGGACGCATTCGCGAACAACTATTCGGAGGCCGTCCCGCGGTCGGAGAAGAAGCTGAGATCAACGGCATGAGGTTTACCGTCATCGGCATCATGGACCGCAAGCTGCAGATGAGCAATTACTTCACCAGCGACGATCGTTCGGTGTTTATCCCGTTCACCACTGCCGGTGACCTGTGGAACACGAAGTACGCCAGCGTAATGGTTTTCGAGCCGGTGGCGCCGCGCTTCGAGGCCAAGGCCGAGGCGCAGGTGCTGGCGGCCATTGCCGGGCGCCAGGGTTTTTCGCCGACCGACAAGAAAGCGATCCAGATGTTTGGGCGTGAGGAATTCCGTCCCATCATTGACGGCATCACCATTGGGCTGCAGGTTTTGCTGGTGTTTATCGGCGCGCTGACCCTCGGCATCGGCGGTGTCGGGGTGATGAACATCATGCTCGTCTCGGTCGACGAACGCATCCGCGAGATCGGTTTGCGCCGCGCCCTCGGCGCGACCAAGTGGCACATCCGCATTCAATTCCTGGTCGAGGCGCTGTTGATCATGCTGTTCGGCGGCCTGTTGGGCATCGCGCTGTCCTACGCGGTGGCCGCGCTGGTCCCAACGCTCCCGTTGCTCGGCCCACTTTTCAAGGACACCTCCGGGAAGGGCGATATTACCTTGCATATCTCCCCGACGACGGCCATGTTTTCCGCAATTATTCTGATCATGGTCGGGACCCTGAGCGGAATCTTTCCCGCCCTGCGCGCCGCCAAGCTGGACCCGGTCGAAGCCTTGCGCTACGAGTGAACGGGGCGTCCCAAGTTTCCACAACAGCATAGACACTGCGCGGCCAGCGACCTCCATGTCGGGATCATTGACCGGCATTCCCAAGCTGGCGTAGCTTGTCCGTGATCCTTCTCTGAAGCGTGAGTCGAACATGGCTGATCTGCGGGGACGCAAGCTGATCGAAGAGCGCTTTGGCAAGCTGGGGAGCGGGACCGATACGGTTCTCATCGGCGATGCCGAATACGATATTGGAGCCGTGCTCGCGCGCCTGGACCTCGCTCTTGAAGATAGCTGGCCGATTGATATCCAGAAGGTCTCGGAAGGGCATTTCTGCGTCCGCTACTACGACGGGCAGGACCAGCGCATCGTCGCGCACGAGTTCGACGCGGATTTCAATTTCATCGCCGAGTACCGTGGACATATCGCGGAGTGGGTGGGCGAGGATCTGTATTACGAGTGGTTCCGCAGTACGCCGTTCCGCTGTCCGTTGGTGCCGGGAGATGATTTTTGATGGCTAGGCCGCTTTCGCCCGCGCTACTGCGGAGCCGACCAGGTTGGAAGCGCGCAGAAAACCGGCCAGGGTGACCCCCGCGAACTTCTTCCGCCCAACGCCCGCCAGTGCCATGGAAGCGACGCAGCCGCATTGCGAGCAGTCCGGATCGCCGCCGAACTGGCAGGGCGTGATGCGCGTCTTCAGGTCCGCCGAGACCGTTTCCGTCGTCTGCGCAAAGACGCATTGTTCCGGCGAGGATGGCGGGTATTCGTACTCGCGAATCGTCTCCTCCTTCATGTCCAGCTTGGGATACATCGGCCGGAGCCGCAGCATCTCGCGCACCACGAGGCTCCGCTGCGCCCGGGTGAGGACCTCGGGCAACTGCTCGCCCTTTTGTGGGGTAAACGTGCTGAACCACACGCGCTCGATCTCCGGGCGCGCCGTCCAGAAATCGAGAAAGCGCTCCAAGTAGTCTGGAGAATTCAGCATCAAGCCGGTGACGGTGCAATGCACCGTGACACGCTGGCCTGCGATGTTGTTCAGGATGCGCTCGTAGGTGGCCGGTTTGCGGCGGGCGTCGTGTTCCGGCTGCAGGCCGTCAATGGAAACCACCACCTGCACCCGATTCATGCCGGCCCATGCCGGCGGAAGCGGTCGGAACGCGCTGGTCACCAGCTGCACAAAAATTCCCCTGCGCACCAACTGCGGCATCAGCTCTTCCAATTCGCGGTAGCGGACCAGCGGATCGCCCCCCACAATCGAGACGTGCAGCGGCTGCAGGCGGTCCACCAGTTCGAGCACCCCGCGCACCAAGGCGTCGCCGCGGAGATCGCGCAGTTCGCGCAAGGTTGTGAGACCGCCGAGGTGCTGGTCGCCGTATGCATAACACCCCGGACAGCGCAGCGGACACTCGCGCGTGATTTCGATGGAGAGCAGCGGTTTTCGCCCGGAAAGAATTCGCCCCCAGGCCTGGAGAACGTCGTTACGATTCATCGCGCCTCGTTTGCGGTAGTGACCGCGTGGCCGAAGGGGGACACTGCGACGAACGGGAGAAGTGCCACCAGCAGAATTCCGACAATGACGCACGGCTCTCCCCACATCGCAAGTGGTTAGACGTAATCCGCCGCCGAGAGGTTGTTTTTTGTGGCTGAACCTCCTGGAGAAAGAGAAATCGTGAGCCACCTGTGGCCTGCGAGTAGCCGCCGGCTTGCGGATCGAAGGACAGGGGCTCGACAGGAGAAGGTCAAGACTGCCGACTGAAGATGGTCTCAGGCCTGTCGCACTCCGGTTGGCGCGGGTATGACGGCGGGTGCACCGGCAACCTCGCGATAGACATTCAGGATGCGCTGCACCGAAGCCTCCCAGGAGAAGCGCTGCACCTGCTCGTAGCCTCTCCGCTTGAGTTTCTCGCGCAGGGGCGGGTCGACCAGGACCTTGTGCAGGGCGCGCATGATCTCGAAGACGTTCTCCGGATTGACCAGCACGGCGGCATTCCCCACCACCTCGGGCAGCGAAGAGGTGTTGGAGGTCACCACCGGCGTGCCGTGCGCCATCGCCTCCAGCGGCGGCAGCCCGAACCCTTCGTACAGCGAGGGGAAGACGAAGACTTTTGCCACGTCGTAAAAGATGCGCAGCACCTCGATGGGCACGAATCCCAGGAAGCGCACGTCGTTCTGCACGCCGCTCTTGATCACGGTGCGTCGCAGGTCGGGATGGCGCGAAACTTCGTCTCCGATGATGATCAGCTTCAGGTCGGGGAACTTGCCTTCCTTCTCCAATTCCGTCTTGAGCGCGGAGAACGCCTCGATGATGCGGACCACGTTCTTGTGCGGGCTGATCCGGCCGGCGTAGAGCAAGAACGGGTAATTGCACTGGTAGCGCTCGGCAATCAATTCGCGGTCCGCATCGGTGGCGTGGCCGACGCGGAAGCGGTCGTCAATGGCGTTGTAGGCGACCTCGATCTGGCTCTCGGGAATCCTGAACAGCCGCTGAATATCCATCTTGGTGAACTGGGAAACCGCCAGGATGCGCGCAGCATGGCTGATGACGCGGTGGGTAAGATAACGCTGCGCGGCGCGCCGCATTCCCGATCCATTGTGTGCGCGGTACATGAAATCCAACAGGTCGTGCACCGTCAGCACGTACGGGCAGGGGAGGTACAGAGGTGTCCAGTACAGGTGCGGAATGTGCACCAGGTCGCAGTCGTAGTAACGCAGGACTTGCGCAAACCCGATGTAGCTGCGCGCCGAGCCTTCTTCGACGGTGAACGGAACAATGTGGAAGTTCGGCGGGAGCTTGCCGATTTCGCGCACGCGGTCGCGTCCGCCGATCAGGAAGTAGTCGCTGCACTGGTCTAGTTGCCCGAGCGTCCGCACGACGTTTCGGACGTAGGTTCCGACGCCGAAATCGTGGATCGGGCGGATGTCAATTCCAACGCGCACGTGGATAGTGTAGCGCGAAGGCATACTCGAAGCTCGGAACGGTTGAAGCTGTGGCCTGTGCCGGCTTAGACCAACCGCCGGCCTGCCCTAATTCCCGCCGGCCTTGCTGCTCTCTTGCTTGGCAGTTTCCTTGCCCAGATCGCCGAACGGCCAGATGCCGAACGCCTTCAGCATTGTGTCCTGCTTTCTTTCGATGAGCATTCTCGCCGTCTTTTCCGCCGGCCAGGGGCTGGCGAACCGCTCCGGACGCGAGGCGATCCAGTACGACGTGAGCGCCACCAGCGCGGCGTCGCGCGTCAGCAGATCGGGCTTCACCTTGTCGAAGGTATCCACCACCGAGTGGTGCGTGTATTTGTACTCCGGCGAGTCCTGGTTCATGTTGATGCCCGGCAGACCGGCGAGGATGAACGGGCCGGCATCGGTGCCGAAAACGGCCCTGTCGTCCACCTTCACCTCGCCGAATGCCTTCACCGAATCGGCAAACTTTTCGACGGCTGGAATCAGGTCCTTATGCCCACCGAGATTCAGGCTGACCACCGGCCCCTGGCCGTTGTCCAGAATGACCGCGCCGAGGTGATTGGCCATTTCGGCGGCGTGCGTCTTGGTATAGGCCAGCGAGCCGAGCAGACCCTGCTCTTCGCCGGTAAAAAGAACGAAGCGTATGGTGCGCTTTGGCTTGAAACCACTGGCCATGATCGCCTCGGCCGCGCCCAGCGTGGTCGCCACGCCGCAGCCGTCATCGGTGGCGCCCTGCGCCAAGTCCCAAGAGTCGAGATGCCCGCCGACCACCACCACTTCCTCCGGATGTTCCGAGCCGCGGATATCGCCGACCACGTTCGCCGATTCCACCGGACTACTAGTCACCTTGTTCTGTACATTGATCCGAAGGCGCACGCTTTTGCCGTGGTCGAGGAAGCGTTCCAGTTGCGCCTGGTCCTCGGCGGTCATGCTCACCACCGGGATGTCGTAGTACACGTCGAAGCCCATCGCACCGGTGTGCGTCAGGTGCATGCCGCTGGCGTGCGACCCGCCTTGGCCGCCGATTACCGCCACCGCGTGCGCTTCCCAGGCCTTCTTCAGCAAGCCCCCGAACTTGGCGAAGGTGCCCATCCTGTCTTTCGGCGGTTCGCCCTTCTTGACTATGATCAGGATCTTGCCCGCCCACTTGCCGGAATTCCGGTTGATCTCCTCGTCGAGCGCGTTGATGTTCACCGGCACCAGTTCGGCGGTGACGCCGTCCTTGGGCGTCGATCCAACCCATCCCATGGAATCGATGTCCAGCTTGCGCTGGATGGGCTCCACCAGTTCGGCGGTGGCGGAACCGCGCGACCATCCGCGCGCGAGAGACCACTTCTCCGCGTGCACGTTGTCGAGCCCGATCGCCTTCATCTTGGCGATGCCCCAGGCGATCGCCTTCGCCGCTTCCGGCGAACCCGTGACGCGCCCGCCGATCATGTCGCTCAGCTCTTCCAAGTCTTCGTAAGGATGAGCGCTCATCATGCCGTGGCCGGCAATCGCGACCAGCGCCGGCATGGTCCCGTCGACAGAAGGCGCGGGCGGTTCTGGGGCGGAGGTCTCAGCCGCAACGCACATCGTGAAAAGCGCAATGACACACACGAACGGCAGTGAAAGACGACGCATATACAAGGTCTCCAACGAGAGATGCGGAAGCGAACTGTACTGTAACACCCACATCATTGGGCGCGCAAAAGCCTGCTAGAATGACGCCGCTCTGAAGGAGTCCTGATGCCTCCCAAGTTCGCCAATGGCAAAATCTGCTACATCGAGATGCCCGCTACCGATATTGCGCGCTCGGCTGATTTCTACCACAAGGTCTTCGGCTGGAATCTCCGGCAACGCGGTGACGGTCACACCGCCTTTGATGACTCGGTCGGCGAAGTGAGCGGCACCTGGGTGCTGGGGCGTCCCCCCGCAGCTAAGCCCGGCCTCATGGTTTACGTCATGGTGGACAGCGTGGCCGCGACCCTGGAGCTGATCGCCGCCAACGGGGGCGAGATCGTGCAGCCGATCGGCGTGGACGCGCCCGAGATCACTGCCAGGTTCCGCGACTCGGCAGGAAACGTGATCGGTCTCTACCAGCAACCCGGATGATCGCAGGGCTACGCAGTAGTCAGGTGGCGCACGAACTTCGATTCTCCGAAGTCCGTGGTGCAAGAATGGCGCAGGCTTTGAGACGTGCGATCCGCAGCCAAGAAGACAAGGGCTTCAGCCCCTGAGGTACTGCGCCCGAAGTACCACAGTGGCTGAAGCCGATCTCGAATGGGCAGCTTTCGATGCAGGGCTTGAAGCCCTGCTCCACCCATCTCCATCAGAAACTGAAACTCGAAACTATCTAGTCCCCGCCATCGCCCGTGCCCTTCGCTCCGGATAGAGCGGGAAAGCCTCGCACATCGCCAGCACCTCGCGCTTGATTTTGGCCAGCACCTGCGCGTCGGTACGGTTGTTGAGAGCCTGCGCGATCCAGTGCCCGATCTGCAACATTTCGCGTTCCTTCATGCCGCGCGTGGTGAGCGCCGGGGTGCCGATACGGATGCCGCTCGGCTTCATGGGGGGGTTGGTATCGAAAGGAATGGCGTTCTTGTTGACCGTGATGCCGGCCTCGCCCAGCGCCTTCTCCGCTTCGCTGCCGAGCATGCCCTTGCTGAAGACGTCCACCAGCATGAGGTGCGTGTCGGTGCCGCCGGAGATGATGCGGAAGCCATCGTCGGCCAGCGTTTTCGCCAGCACCGCGGCGTTGGCGACGATCTGCCGCGCGTAGTCCTTGAACTCGGGCTGCATCGCCTCGTGGAAACACACCGCCTTGGCCGCCACCATGTGCACCAGCGGGCCGCCCTGGTCGCCGGGGAATACCGTCTTGTCGATCGCGGCCGCCAGGTCCACCTGCTTGTCGCCAATCTGCGCCATCTTCTGGCACAGGATCATGCCCGCGCGCGGGCCGCGCAGCGTCTTGTGCGTGGTGGTGGTGACAATCTGCGCGTGCGGCACTGGCGACGGATGTACGCCGCCCGCCACCAAGCCGGCGAAGTGCGCCATGTCCACCAGGTAAAGGGCGCCGACCTTGTCCGCGATCTGGCGCATGCGCACGAAATTAATAATGCGGGGATAGGCCGAGCCGCCGCCGATGATCAGCTTCGGCCGCTCGCGCTCCGCCATCTTCTCCAGGTCGTCGTAATCAATCGTCTCCGTTTCCTTGGTCACGCCGTAGGGGACGATCTTGTACGTCTTGCCGGAAAAATTGAGGTGATGCCCGTGGGTGAGGTGGCCGCCATGCGCCAGGTTCAAACCAAATACCACGTCGCCCGGTTGGACAACCGCGGCATACGCTTCCATGTTCGCCGACGAACCCGAGTGCGGCTGCACGTTGGCGTGGTCGGCGCCGAACAGTTTCTTGGCGCGCTCGCGGGCCAGCGTCTCCACTACGTCGGTAAACTCGCAGCCGCCGTAGTAGCGCTTGCCGGGATAGCCCTCGGCGTACTTGTTGGTGAACACCGAGCCCATGGCCTCCAGCACGGCTTCGCTGACGAAGTTCTCGCTGGCAATCAGCTCCAGCCCCTCGTGCTGGCGGCGCTCTTCGTTGGCAATGGCGGTGGCAACATCCGGATCAACTTCAAAAAGAGGGCGGGACATGCGGTGGTTGTTCATAAAGGCTCTCAGCTCTCAGCCGTCAGGTCTCAGCCTGCGCGGCGAATCAGGAAACGGTAAAGCATACTCCGCAACAGGAGCGTATCCAAGACGGAGGCGGGCAGCAGAGGTCGGAGATGCGGTTAGCCGTGCTTATACATCCCCGGATCGAAAATCTCCATGTAGGTCGCCGGATCGGTGAGTGCTTTGAACCCGACTTTGGCGTAGATGCGCTGGTCATGCGTGTAGAGCATCCAACGGCGCAGCCCCCGCAATTCTGGACGCTGCTGGATGGTCTGCATCAGCCATTTGCCCAAGCCGCGGCCGCGATGGCTCTCCTCAATGTAGTCGTCAAGAATAAAAGCGAAGGTGGCATAGTCGGTGACCACGCGCGCAAACCCGATTTGCCGCGCGCCCTCGTACACGCCGAAGCAAAGTGAATTCGCCAACGCGCGCTCCAGCGTCGCGCGTGGGATACCGTCGGTTTCCCAACCCGGCCAATGTGACAGGAATTTGTGAATGGCGTCCAGGTCCAGGCGGCGAGGATCGGTGCTGATCACGTACTCGCCGTTGCGATACTCCTGGAATTCCGGCGGGCGATTGGGCCGTGGTTGCGTGGCCATAGATGCCTCCGGTGATCAGCCGAGTCGCGCGTGTATCTTGCGCGCACCCGCGATGCGAGACCCGCGACTAGGCACTAGGTACTCGTTCTTCGCGCTCGATCTGGGAAATCTTGTCCACGCGCCGCTGGTGCCGCCCGCCAGCGAACTTGGTGCGCAGCCATGCGTCGAGAATGCCGTGCGCCTGGTCCTCGGTGAGCACGCGCCCGCCCAGCGTGAGCACGTTGGCGTCGTTGTGCTCGCGGCTCATCTGCGCCTCAAACACGGTGTGGGGATTGGCGGCGCGCACGCCCGGGATCTTGTTGGCCGCGATCGACATGCCGATCCCGCTGCCGCACACCAGGATGCCGCGGTCGGCCTGCTTGGCAGCGACCGCTTCGCCCACGATGCGCGCGAAGTCGGGATAGTCCACCGACTCGTTCGAAAACGTGCCCTTGTCGTCCACCTGTACACCTTGTTCGATGAGCCACTGCTTGACCCGTTCCTTCAGCGGAAACCCGGCATGATCGGCGCCCAATGCGATTTTCATAGGCCTTCATTGTACCCCGGGCAGATGAGTGCGGCAGCGGTCGTGTGGCGCGGGTCTGCGACCCGCGATAACCGACACGTCAGCTTGTCCGGCCGGCCGTTTCGTCACATAATGCGCCCGCGGAACAATTCGGGAGGAAGACATGGCGAGCAGGCCAGGCGTCGCGCAGGATTTCAAGTACATCAAGTTCGACCACAGCACATTCGTCGCGCGCATCACGCTGAATTACCCGCCTTACAACGTGCTCACCGTGCCGCTGATGGTGGAGCTGGCGCAGGCCATCGAGAGCCTCAACGGCCGCGCCGACGTGAAGTGCATCATGCTCGATTCCTCGCAGAAGACTTTTTCCGCCGGCATCTCGGTCGAGGACTCGCGCCCGGAGCGCGTCTTCCAGACCCTGGAAGCCTTCAACCGCGTTTTCCAGGCGATTAACGAAATCTCCAAGCCGCTCATCGTGGTGGTGAACGGACCTGCCATCGGCGCCGGCTCCGAGCTGGTGGCCTTCGGCGACATGGTCATTGCCACAACCAACGCTCGTTTCGCTCAGCCCGAGGTGAAGATGGGCGTGTTTCCGCCCTTCGCCGCCGTCATGCTGCCCGCGGTGATTGGCCCCAAAAAAACCTACGAGCTGATCCTTACCGGCCAGCCGCTGACCGCGGAAGATGCGCTGGCGCTTGGCTTCGTCAACAAAGTGGTGTCGGAGGCCGACCTGTCCAAGGCGGTCAACGAAATCCTGGCGCGCATCTGCGAGTTCAGCGGGCCGGTGCTGGAGATGACCAAGCGCGTGATCGCCGGCACCAGCGGCAAGCCCCTGCCCGAGGCGATGAAGGAATCGCATGATATCTACCTCAACCAGCTCTACGAGTTACAGGATGTCGCCGAGGGGCTGCGCGCCGTGGTGGAGAAGCGCAAGCCGGTGTGGAAGAACAAGTAAGAGATTCCCAAAGTTCGCAGGATTTGCACCATTGCTCCACGCGGAACAATTTCCCGAAAAGAGAACGAGGGCGGCTGGCGTAGCCTCTTGGGATGATATATCGTAGGGCGATATTTCGTTAGAGGGCGTTGCTGATGAACCGCACCAGGTGCCAGGCGTCGAGAAATTTATAGGGCGTCTCGCCGGTGGTGTAGTGACCGCAAGGGAGGACGGCGACGCGGTGATCGAGCCGGCGGCGCCGGAACTCGGCAACCACCTGGCGCGAGAACTCGGGCAGAAACGTCAGGTCATAGGTGGCATAGACAATCAGCGATTTCTTGGGGAAGCGGCTGAACTGGTGGAAATACGACATGGGGCTGATGGCGAGCCAGGACTGGCGCAGGCTTTCCAGCGTGATCTCGCGCTCGACTCCGGCGCGAATGTGGCGGGTGGACTGTCCGGTCCAGACGACGTCGGCAAAGTAGGTCGAGGCGTGGTTGAAGGCGTTCACGCGCAGGCGCTCGTCGTGGGCGCTGGCGATGAAGGCGTAGCAGGAGCCCAGGCTGGTGCCGAGAATGCCGAACTGACGGTAGCCCTGCGACTGGAGCCAGTCGAGGCAGGAGCGAACGTCCAAGATGGCCTGGCGGGCGGCGGCAATGGTGCGGCCGACGTTGGCGGAGACGGCGTAGTCGGCGCGCTCCAGCTCGGCCGGGCGGCGGACGTCGTGATAGGGCATGCTGAGGCGCAGCGCGGCGATGCCGCAGAAGTTCATCATGCGGCAGAGGGCGTTGTGACCGATCGCGTCGGCGTTCCATTGCGGCAGCACGATCATGGCGCGGCGTCCGCGGGTGGGAAACCAATGCGCGTTGGCGATGTTGTTCTCCGGATACGGCGTCGAAACGGCCGAGGTGAACCGCAGGAAATCCCCCACGCCGCGGTCTTCGTCGTCGCCGTGATTGCCGCCCGCTGCGTGCAGCTTGACGGGATGCTGCTCGATGCGGAAGTCGGTGGGGGTGCGGTAGGCGAAGAACTCGTCGCTGTGGACGACGATGTGGCGGTTGAGGCGGTGGAAGAATTCTTCCTCTGAATCGTGAGTCGGAAGGTTGCCGTTTACGCCGGGCCAGCCGCGGGTCCATTCCACGCCCCAGTCGAACGGACGCACCACCCGGTTGGTGTCGCGGGTGGTGAGGCGGGTCTCCCAATCGTGCATCCAGTTTTGATAGCGCCGGCGCATGGATGGAAAAAGCATAACAAAAGCGGTTCGCTTTTGGCTCTTAGCGTGGGCTCGTAACTGCCGGAATCCCTTGTGCCGCTTACCGCACGGGAGGCGCTCGATCCGCGTCGCTTCCCGCCGCCCTGTTTCCCGAAATGAAACAACACTAAAGTAACTGCACGTTGTCGTTGGAAAGCGCACCAGTTCCGGTAGCCTATAAGTTCTCTCCCCCAGTAACAGAGTTCCATGCAACGGCGCATTCCTTCTCCACCGAAGTTGTCTTCCTTGATCGACACAGAGGTGGTTTACTGCGGCGACAATCTTGACCAGCTTCCGAGGCTACCCAACCACTGCATCGACCTCGTTTATATCGACCCACCGTTCAACTCGAATCGCAATTACGAAGTGTTTTGGGGCGAAACGCGGGAGATGCGGTCGTTCGAAGATCGTCACGGCTCCACCCAGGCGTATATCGATTTCATGCGGCCACGGTGCGTCGAGTTGGCTCGCGTACTGAAACCGACAGGTATCTTCTACTACCACTGTGACTGGCACGCCTGCCACTACGTCAAAGTGATGCTGGACCAGATCCTGGGCGAGGACAACTTCGTGAACGAGATCATTTGGAAGCGCCAGTCATCGCACAACGACGCGAAGCAGGGGTCAAGACATCTGGGACGCGTGCATGACACGCTGTTCATGTATGCGGGCAGCAAAGATCACTACTTCAAGCACCTGTACCGACCGTACGACGCCGAATACATTGAGAAGTTCTATCACCACGTTGAACCGGAGACCGGTCGGAGATACCAGCTAGGCGACCTCGGCGCACCTGGGGGCGCCGCGCCTTCGAAGGGGAACCCGCATTACGACTTTCTCGGGGTTAGTAGATATTGGCGCTACAGCAGAGAAAACATGCAGAAGCTCTATGCTGAGGGGCGCGTGGTTCAGACAAAGCCGGGTGCGGTGCCACGCCTGAAACGCTATCTTGATGAAGGGAAAGGAGTGCCTCTAGGCTCCGTTTGGGATGACATCGGGCCGGTGCAAGGAGTCGCTGACGAGCGCATCGGATTTCCAACCCAGAAGCCGCTGAAACTGCTCGAGCGCATTATCGAAATCTCCTCTCAACCGGGAGACCTGGTGCTAGACGCGTTCTGTGGATGTGGCACGGCCCTGGTGGCTGCCCAGAATGCTGGTCGCCACTGGATTGGCATTGATGTTTCACCGACCGCATGCCGGGTCATGGCGAAGCGACTGCGCGACTCTTGCGGCCTGACGGAGAATGAGAAGCTCTGGAAAATTGGCCGTGGGTTCGTGGTTCGTGACCTGCCGTGGACGGAAGAGCAACTGCGGAAGCTGCCTCCGTTCGAGTTTGAAAACTGGGCGGTAATTGCCGTCGGTGGCACGCCGAACAAGGCCCACGTGGGAGACATGGGCATTGATGGCCGAATCTACCCCATGTCTGCTATTCCCAAGGGCAGGGCACGCGAGGACCAGTTTGCGTTTATGGATGATTGGTTCCCTATCCAGGTGAAGCAGCGCGACAAGGTGGGACGGCCAGAGATCGACCAGTTCGAAGCCGCCATGATGCGTGAGAACCGCGAGAAGGGCTTCTTCGTAGGCTTCGACTTCACATCTGACGCGCGGGCCGAAATTGCTCGATTCCATGGCCGGAGCCAACGAGAAATAATCGCTATTACCGTCGGGGAACTCCTGCAGGACGAACAAGTTAAACGTCGCATCCCCCCGTCGCCCGCGAAAGCGAGTAACGGACGCATTCCCAGGATGCGGTTCAGCTGAACGCTATTCCTGATACGTGCGGCGGACGCGGCTGCCGACGCGGCAGAGGACTTCGTAGGGGATGGTGGCTTCGAGGCGGGCGTGCTCCCAGGCGTCAATCATGCAATCGCCATCGGAGCCGATGATGGTGACCTCATCGCCGAGCGCGGCGCCGTTGACGTCGGTGACGTCCACGACGGTAATGTCCATGGAAATGATGCCCACCATCGGCGCGTAGGTTCCGCGCACGATCACGCGACCGCGCGAGGAGAGATGGCGCGAGAGCCCATCGGCGTAACCGACGGGAAGAACGGCGAGCTTGGTCGGACGGTTGGTGACGTAAGCAGCCTTGTAGCCGACGGTCTGGCCGGCGCCCACGTCTTTCATCGAAATGATCTTGGTTTTCCAGGAAAGAGCGCGCTTGACCGGCAGTGGGTGCGGAATCTCGGGATCGTTTTCGGTGCGCATGAGCGGCAGGCCGTAACCGTAGAGCAGCATTCCGGGACGGACCATGTTGCGCCAGAGCGAGGGACGCCCGCCGACGGCGGCGCTGTTGGCGATATGGCGAAACTGGGGTGAGAAGCCGTGATCGGCGATGAACTGCTCGAATTCGGCGAAGCGGTTGGCCTGCTGCTTGGCGTCTTCGGCGTCGAGCACCTCGGCGGAGGCGAGATGGCTGAATACGCCTTCGAGTGCGATTGGTTCTGCGGCTTGGAGGCGCTTCAGGAATAGGCCCATGAAGTAATCGGGCACGCCGAGGCGGGCCATGCCGGTGTCCACCTTGATGTGCACGGGAAACGAGCGGGGCGGTGCGTTCTGTTTGGCGAGCATCGCCTCCAGCGCCCCGATCTGCCACCATTCCCACACCGTGGGAGTGAGGTTGTGGCGGATGACGTCTTCCTGCTCGCCGCGCCAGAAGCCGGTCATCAGCAGGATGCGGCCGGCGACATCGGCCTCGCGGATCTTCACGCCTTCCTCAGTGGAGGTGACGCCGAACCAGGTGGCACCGGCCTCCTGCAGGGCGCGGGCGCATTCGACGGCCCCGTGGCCGTAGGCGTCGGCCTTGATGACAGCGCAGACGGTCACGTCGGCTCCGACGTGCTGCTTGATCAGGCGAAAATTATGGCGCAGAGCGCCGAGCGATACCTCCGCCCAAGTGGGTCGCATGGGATTTCCGATATAAGGCCGGCCGTTTCAGATTGCCGAACTGCGATTGTAAACGACGATGTGCGAGCAGGAGCGGAAACGATAGTGTGACTGAAAATAAGTTTGCAAGAAATGGTTGGGAGCGCGTTCTAGCGGCGGAAGTGTGTTGTTCCGAGGGAGGAGATCATGATGGCAGAGTCGCTGCAGGAGATTGTGGCGGCGCGTCGGCGGTGGAAAATGATCGCCATGGCGCTGCTGATCGCACTGGTTGGCTCGTTGGCGGTGAATGCTCGCGCCGACTTGCCGTTTCCCGAGCGGGTGAGGGCACGCACGGTGGAAGCGCAGGAGATCGTGCTGAAAGATGGCGAGGGGCACGTCAGAGCACGGTTCTCGGTGCAAGGGGAGGCGGCGCGGCTGATCATCTTTGATGCGAAGGGGAAAGCGGTGGCTGAGCTGCCGGAGCGTGCGCGCATGAAGGAGTTGGGGCAGTAATTCAGTCGTCTCTACGGGACTTGGTGCGACTTTGCAGCCCGACCCGGCACTTGAGGCGCCGGGCTATTTTCATTCGCGCCTGCGGCGCTGCACGATCGAGCACTGTCTGACGCGTCGCAACAGCAGATTTCCTCGCGGGCTGAGAGCCCGCTCGGAATGGTAATTTCTTAAGCGTATGTTTCGCCGGGCTGAAGCCCGGCGCATCCAGCCTGCACACGCGAGGGCGCGGCGCCACAGCGCGCTATTGGCTGTCGGAGGCTCGGGATTCGAAACGGGTGCTGCGCTTGAGGAAGGCCAGGTCCACCTTACCGGTGGGGCCGTTGCGCTGCTTGGCGACGATCAGTTCAGCGAAGCCTTCGTTCTCCGGCTTGGGGTCGTACACCTCTTCGCGGAAGATGAAGGCGACGACGTCGGCATCCTGCTCAATGGAGCCGGATTCGCGGAGGTCGGATAATTGCGGACGGTGGTCGCCGCTGCGACTTTCGGGGGCGCGGCTCAACTGGGAAAGCCCAACCACGGGCACACGCAGCTCCTTGGCCAGCAGCTTGAGGCCCCGGGAGATGGCGGAGACTTCCTGAGTGCGGTTCTCGAAGCGCGTTTTGCCGCCGGGGACGCCGCCTGACATGAGTTGCAGGTAATCCACGATAAGAAGGTCCAGCCGCCCGCCCGTCTGGTGCTGCAAGCGGCGGGCCTTGGCGCGCATTTCGCTGATGGTGACGCCGGGCGTGTCGTCAATGAAGATGGGCGCTTCGGCGAGACGGCCGAGGGCTTCGACGAGCTTTTGATAATCGTCGCGACCAAGAAAGCCGGAGCGCAGCTTGTGCGAGTCCACCTGCGCGTTGGAGCAGAGAAGCCGCAGTAATAGCGCTTCGCGCGACATTTCCAGCGAGAACATTCCGACCACCTTGTTGTCCTTGATTGACGCGTTCTCCGCGATGTTCAGCGCAAAGGCGGTTTTGCCCATCGAGGGACGGGCGGCGATGATGATCAGGTCGGAATGCTGCAAGCCGCTGGTTAGGTTGTCGAAATCCACGAAGTGCGTTTCCAGGCCGGTGACGCGCTGGCCGCGTTCGTAGAGCGCATCAATGGAGCCGAAGGACTCTTTGACGATCTGCTTCACGTCGCGGAAGCCGGAGATGAGCCGCCTGTCGGAGAGTTCGTAGATGGCGGCTTCCGTGGAGGTAAGGACGTCGTGCGCTGGCTCGGATTCGTCGATGGCGCGCGCGATGGCGGCGTTGGCGGCGAAGATGAGGCCACGCAGCAGCGCCTTGTCCTTGACGATGCGGACGTATTGTTCGATGTTGGGGCGGTGCGGCAGGCCGTCGGTGAGTGAGGACAGGTAGGCCACGCCGCCGATGGCTTCCACTTCCTTGCGCCGGCTTAGCTCCTCGGCGAGGGTGACCAGGTCAACGGGACGGCCGGAGTCGGCTAGCTCGGTAATGCGAGCGTAGATGCGGCGATGCGAGTCGAGGAAGAAGTCGTCGGCTTGGAGGTTTTCCGCAGAGGCCTGAGTGTAGGTGAAGTTGTCCAGCAGGATGGCGCCAAGGATGGAGCGCTCGGCGTCAAGGTTGGCGGGCAGGCCGCGCTCGAGACTGTATTCGGTGGTGGCCAAAGTTTACCGATCAGAATATGAGGCGAAGCGGGGGAAAAGACAAGATGGAATATCGGAGATTAACGGTGGAAAAGCGGGAAGTTGGCAAGGTGCACGTGCGTGAGAGCGATTAGCGATGGGCAATTAGCGATTAGCCATTGAAAATCTAAGCAATCGGCACTGACAATTAAGAAGCGCGGTTCACGCCAGCCAACGTGAACCGCGCCGTTGCGGATGTCCTAGAGCCGCCGGGAACGCGCTTCAAGCAGAGATCGCTCCCAGCACCGGTTCAGCGCCTGCAGCGAGTTGGAACTCAGGGCGGCGCTCTCCGGCTGTGCGCGGTTCGGCACCCCTCGACGGCGGACCGCTGCGGGCGACAGGCACGGGGTTCGAAGCGCCCTTCGGGTGCGGAATCCGCATCCATCGGCGTCTCGGCAAGTCCAGCCGCCTCGGCCGGCACACGCAATCCATGCCTGCTAACCGAGGCCAGTGGGCCGAATGCCGTGCCACGCTCCCCTGAACCATTCAGGTGGAAACCGCCTTCCACCCCATCACGCGCAAAACCGGCGCGTGCTGGGAACCCAGGTGGGCTGCGTTGCCAAGCACCCATGCTGCCGTGTCGTGCCCGCAGAACTGGCCGTTACCTACGAGGAGCTCGGAAGTGCCGAACCTGCCAAGCCAGTCCTCCGTTGCCGAGGACCGGTTGCCAGCGAACTGCGCTCTCCGTGAGGCGCAGCGGGCCGTTGCATCACCGCAAGTTCGGCATTTTACCCGCGCGACGCGCTCCAGACATCAACGCTCGCGTGCGAAAGAATTTGCCTGAGTCCGTTGATCCGCTCAATGCGAAACTGAGGTTGCGCTGTGCAGAAGTTGTGAAGGTCAGGGATTTGTTGTGGAAAGGACTGGAAATCGAGGTTGAAATTCAAAACGTCAACCGCGAAGGACGCAAAGCAAAAAGAAAGGCGCTGCTGTTTGTAGCGCCCTTTTGATCCGAACTTGGATTGTTAGTCCCGCACGCCGTCCATGAAGGCGCGGAGCTTGCGCGAGCGCGAGGGATGACGCAGCTTGCGCAGCGCCTTCGCCTCGATCTGGCGGATGCGTTCGCGAGTGACGGCAAAGGACTGGCCGACTTCCTCGAGGGTGTGTTCGGAACCGTCTTCCAGGCCGAAGCGCATCTTGATGACCTTCTCTTCGCGCGGGGTGAGAGTGCGCAGCACCTGCGCCGTCTGGTCCTTGAGGTTGACGTTGATGACGGCCTCGGCGGGTGAGATGACGGCGCGGTCTTCGATGAAGTCGCCGAGATGGGAATCTTCCTCTTCGCCGATCGGGGTTTCCAGCGAGATCGGTTCCTGCGCGATTTTGAGCACCTTGCGGACCTTGGCGACCGGAATATCCATGCGCTTGGCGATTTCTTCCGAGGTCGGTTCACGACCGAGCTCCTGCACTAGCTGACGCGAGGTGCGGATGAGCTTGTTGATGGTCTCGATCATGTGCACCGGGATACGAATGGTGCGGGCCTGGTCGGCGATGGCGCGGGTGATCGCCTGGCGAATCCACCAGGTGGCGTAGGTGGAGAATTTGTAGCCGCGGCGGTATTCGAACTTGTCCACCGCCTTCATCAAGCCGATGTTGCCTTCCTGGATCAGGTCGAGGAACTGCAGGCCGCGGTTGGTGTATTTCTTGGCGATGGAGACGACGAGGCGCAAGTTGGCTTCGATGAGCTCACGCTTGGCCTGCTCGGCGTCAATGTCGCCCTGGATGATTTCGCGCTGAGTGCGCTTCAGCTCCTGAAAGCTGGTGCCGGATTCGACTTCCAGGCGCTCGAGGTCGGCGCGAATCTGGCGCGCCTGGCGGCGGAGGTCCTTTTTCTGCTCCTCGTTGCGCGAGGCGTCAATCTTTTTCTCGGTGTTCTGAATCTGGCGGTCGAGCGCGCGCATGCTGTCGACGGCCTTGTTGACGCGCTCGATGAGGCGCTTGCGCTCGTTGTTGGTGAAGCCCAGGAAACGAATGCCGCGCGAGACTTCGACCAGCTCGCGAGCCAGCGCCCAGCGGCCGCGGCGTCCTTCGCGCTGCTTTTTCTTGACGGCGGGAATGGCCTCGAACTTTTCGGCGAGCTGCTGCGACTTCTTGTAGTGCTTGTTGATCTCGTCGATCTTGCCGGTCATCTCCTTCAAGCGGTTGAGAAGGATTTCCTCGGTGATCTCCTCCTCGTCGAAGGTAGTGATCTCCTTGACCGAGCGGACGCCCTTCTTGAGGTCTTCGCCGAGGCCGACGATTTCGCGGATTACGATGGGGGAACGGGAGAGCGCCTTCAGCACGCGGAGCTGGCCGCGCTCGATGCGCTTGGCGATCTCCACCTCGCCTTCGCGAGTGAGCAGCGGAACCGTGCCCATCTCGCGCAAGTACATGCGAACCGGGTCGTTGGTCTTTTCCAGCGCGCCGGGCGTGAGATCGAGCTCGACCTCTTCGCCTTCCTCGATTTCCTGGTCGAACTTCTTCTCCAAAGCCGAGGAAGGCAGCTTCGCCGGACCTTCGAGCACATCAATGCCCTGCGTGCCGATGGTGGTCAGCAGGTCGTCGAGGTCCTCGGGCGAATGCACGTCGTGCGGGATGAGGTCGTTCACCTCGTTGTAGGTGAGATAGCCCTTTTCCTTGCCCGCATCGATCAGCTTCTTAATGTCGTCGTACTTGTCTTCCAGAGCCAAGTGGCAATACCCCTTACTGCACGGCACTTCCCGTAGGGCCGGGAAGCCGGTCGCGCGCATAGCGGCGGGAGCTGTATTAGGAGACTACGGCCAAGCCAAAACTTTCGAATTTTAGCACAACCAGGCCGCGAGTCTCAGCAACAACCAAGTAAACCTTTCCAATTCTGGAACTATTATGCTTGCCGTCAACAGTTTAGATGTCCCAGACCGGCCTTTGGTTTCGAAGAACCCTCATTATCTGACCTCGTAGCACAGCACCCTACGGCGATAAAGTGGCGCTGTCCGGGGCCGCCGTGCTACCCAGGGCACGTTACTCAGCCGTCTGAAGCGGTGCGCCACTATAGTTTCTCGCCGTCGGTGCGCCCACTAGGTTGCGCACAGCGCGTTCCAGTCGGCTCTGTTCGGCTAAGAGCTCCACCGGAACTTCATTAACCGCGAGCCGCATTGCCTTGATCTTATCCTGAAGCAGCGTGAGCTCTCGTTTGAGCTTCTTTTCACGCAGCGCACTCAGTGCTGAATCCACGCGTTCGGGCGTTAGTTCCTCTTGCTCATGCAGCAGGACCTCGGCGACGAGGCGGCGGTGGGAGTCGGACAGCGGGAGAGACATTGCGTCAGCCGACTCGTTGGCGAGTAGTTGTTCGAGCAGAGACTCGGTGGCGAGGCCTTCTTGCAGGGGCTCGTGATGCAAGGCGAAGCGGGCTTGGCGCGCGGGATCGAATTCGTCATCCGCGCCGTTACGGGAGGAGGTGGAGTTCTCGCCAGGTGCGATGTTGGCGGCAGAAGCGAGGGCGCGGATCAGGATGCGCTCCGCCTGTGTGACCTGGGCTTCGGGCGAGGCAGTGACCTGCCGGACGCCGCGATTGGCCGCGGCGTGCTTGAGTTCCTGGCGCAGGACAGCGGAGTCAATGCCGAGTTTCTGGGCCATTTCGTTGGCCAGTTCGTCGCGCACGATGCGGCTGGGGACGCGCTGCAGGTGCGGGAGCAGGTAGTTGACCGCCTTCACCTTGCCCTCGGGCGTGCGCACGGGGAATTGAGCGCGGGCGCGGTCGATGAGGTAGTCGAAGTATTTGGGCGCATGGCGGAGGACATCCTCATACGCTGCGTTGCCCTTGCGGCGGATGAAAAGGTCGGGATCGAAGCCGGGCTCGAGCGTGACCACCTTGATCTGGAAGTCCTCCTGAACCAGCAACGCCAGGGAGCGCTCGGCGGCAGCGGCGCCGGCGGCGTCGGGATCGAAGTTGACAAAGATTCTTCGGCTGAAGCGCGCCAACAGACGTGCCTGTAACTCGGTGAAGGCGGTGCCGGAGGAAGCGATGACGTTCTGAATGCCGGCCGCGAAAAGACTGATGCAATCCATCTGGCCTTCGACGAGGATGGCGTAGTCGAACTGGCGAATCCACGGCTTCGCTTTATCGAGATTAAAAAGCACGTGCGACTTGGAGTAGATGGGCGTTTCCGGCGAGTTGAGATATTTCGGGCCGGCCTTCTCGTCGGTGCTCAGGGTGCGACCGGTGAAGGCGATCACGCGCCCGCCTTCGTTGCAGATGGGGAAGAGGACGCGGTTGCGGAACTTAGAGTAAAGAGTCGGCGGCTTACTGTCTACGGTCGACGGCGGTTCGGCTTTGGTTTGGCCGTCAGCCGTCGACCGTCGAGGGTCGACATCTGATTCCTTCCACGAGAACAGGCCGCTGGCCTTAAGGATGTCTTCCTCGAAATCACGTTTTAGAACATCGCGCAGCAGGAAGCCGGAGTCGGGGGCGTAGCCGATGCGAAAGCGCGAGATCGTTTCCTCGGTGAGCCCGCGGCCGGCGAGGTATTCGCGGGCGTGGGCGCCTTCCGGCTTACGCAACTGCTCCTGGAAAAACTCGCAGGCGCGCTCGTGGATGTCGAGCAGCGCGCCGCGTTGATGAGCCTGGCGCGCTTCCTCCGGACTGCTGAATGTAACCTTGGGCGGCGCGATGCCGATCTTCTGCGCGACGGCGCGCACCGCCTCCGGGAAGGTGATGTTCTCGATCTTTTGCACGAAGCTGAAGACGTCGCCGGAAGCGCCGCAGCCGAAGCAGTGGTAGAACTGGCGGGTGGCGTGCACCGAGAACGAACCGGTTTTTTCGTTGTGAAAGGGGCAGAGGCCGGTGAAGTTCTGCGCGCCGGATTTCTTCAGCTTCACATACTCGCCGACGATGCGGACGATGTCGGCCTGCTGCTTGACGGTGTACGCGAAATCGCCGGGGTTCGCCATGAGACAGTGATCAGCGCTCAGCGACGGCCGTGGCGACTAGTGGATGTCGTACTCCCCAGGCGCATCGAAGCTGAGATACGAAAGACGCCGCAAGGTGCAGAGGTCATGCGACAAGCAGCACTCATAAATCTGTTTCCAGTGGCGGAGGTAATCTTCCGGTGGCAACTGCGCGTCGTCATGCGCGAGGTACTGGCGCGCGTTGATCCAGAACAGATTCTTCTTCCGCAGAGCGGCCGGCAATTTCTGCATCAGCAGTGTATCGCGGAACTCAGACTCCGGTATCCACTCGGGAGCCCGGGGGAGATTGTCTTTCATAGAGACGCCGTAAAGAGAGGCCTTTAGTAGCCTCTCAACCGCGGGGCGCGTCCACAAGAGCAAATCTACGCATTTCTGTTGAATACCTGTGGAAAACTAGGCGAAAAACTGCGGAAAACGTCGGAACACACAGGGTAAAAAGTCACAACCGTTCGACTACGCCGGTGTCGAGGCGATAGTAGGCCGTCACCACTGCAAGGTCGCCACGCTGCGCACGGTCGCGGAGGAGATCGCTGCGATCGAGCACGGAGCGCGCGACATAGCGGGCGTTTTCTTTCACCGCCTCGCACCAGCTTGCATCACCCACGGGGTCGACGCTTGGCCATGCGCCGGAAGCTCGAATGGCCTTGACGATCGCCTTCAGGTTGGGCGAACCGGCCTTATCGCTGGAACAGGCCGCCTTCACACCACCGCAGCTCTGGTGGCCGATGACGACGAGCAAGGAAACGCCGAGCTCCTCGGCGCCGAATTCGAGCGATCCGAGGGCCAGCTTGTCGATGACGTTGCCGGCGATGCGGACGACAAACAGGTCGCCCAGGCACTGGTCGAAAATGATCTCCGGGGAGACGCGGCTGTCGCTACAGGCGAGCACCAGGGCTTTCGGGCGCTGGGATTGCGCCACCGCTTCGCGCTCGCGCCGCAGGTCGCGCGGCCGTGGTTGGCCAGTGCGGAAGCGCTCATTGCCGACCATCAGGTCGGACCAGATCTGCTGGGGGTTGGGAGTGGTTTCTGTTTTCACGGTCAGACCCTCAGTTCCACCACCGTCGCGCCTCCGCCGCCTTCCTGCTGCGGCGGCTCGGTGACGCTGGCGACGTGCGGGTGCAATTTTAAATATTCGCGCAAAGCTTTGCGCAGAATTCCCATCCCGCTGCCGTGCACGATGCGGACCTTGGGCAGGCCGGCGAGGAAGGCGCGGTCCACGAATTTCTCGACTTCGCGGGTGGCGTCGTCGACGGTGCGGCCGATGACATTGATCTCGGTCGGCATGGTGAGATCTTCCTTCTCCAGCGTGACGGAAATACCGCGGGCGCGCGCCGCCTTGACCGGATTGTCGGCGGCATGGGCCACTACTTCCGCGATGTCGTCCTGCCGAACTTTCATCGTCATGAGGCCGACGGCGACCTCGTACTGATTGTCGGATATCTGGCGCTTCACCTGGGCAGTGCGGCCGAGCGACTTCAGCTTTACCGTGTCGCCCTCGAGGATGTGCTGCACAACGTGGGGCTGGGCATGCTGGTCGCCGCGGTCGGCGCCGGTGCTGTGCGCGACGACGGTCTGATCGAACTGCTCGCGGAATTCGCGGCGCAGCTTGGCCATGCGCCGTTCCGCTTCTTTCGACAGCTTCTGCTGCGCGGCGCGGTCCTGCACGGCCTGCACCGCGGCGCGCGCGTGGTACTCGAAATCGCGCATCAGGGAGGCGAGCTTGTCTTCGAGTTCGCGGATGCGCGCGCGCTGCTCCTTCAGACCCTCGGCGGCGAGACGGGCTTGTTCGCGCTGCAATTCCTGCTCGCGCGCCCGCACGCGGCAGCGTTCCGATTCCGCGTCGCGCAGTTCGGCGTGGAGGCGGTCGAGAAACTTGCCGACATCCTGCGCCTGGGCGCCGAGCCGCGCGCGCGCCGATGCGATGATGGTCGGGTTAAGCCCGAGGCGCTGCGCGATGTTAATCCCTGCCGAGGCCCCGGGCACGCCGACCCGCAGCTCGTAGGTCGGCTGTAGCGTGCGCTCGTCGAAGCCGACGGCCGCATTGACCACCCCAGGCGTGTTCGCGCCGTAAACCTTCAGTGACGTGTGATGAGTGGAAATCACGCTGGTGCAGCCGATGCGGAGAAAGTGTTCGGCGATGGCGACCGCGAGTGCCGCGCCTTCCTCGGCATCCGTGGCGGAGCCAAGTTCGTCGAGCAAGACAAGCGAATCGGGCGTCGCGGTGCGGGAGATGAAGTCAATGTTGGTGACGTGCGCGGAAAATGTCGAGAGGTTCTGCTCGATGGACTGGTAGTCGCCGATGTCGGCGAGCACGGCGTCAAAGACGGGCAGCTCGGCGCGCTCGGCGGGCACGGGAATCCCGGACTGCGCCATCAGCGCGAGCAGGCCGATGGTCTTCAGAGCAACGGTTTTACCGCCGGTGTTGGGTCCGGTGATGACCAACTGGCGATGAGCCGAATCGAGCTCAACCGAGATGGGGACTACGCGCTGATTTTTCGGACGCAGGGCGCGCTCAAGCAGAGGGTGACGGGCATTGTGCAGGACCAATGTTTCGCCATGTACCTCAGGGGCTAAAGCCCCGGCGTGAGCGCGGCTTGAATTCGCAGGGCTGAAGCCCTGCGCCGCCCGGTTACCAGCGACGAGGCCGACGACTGTGCAGTTGTAGTCTTCACCGAACCGCGCCTTGGCGAACTGCAGTTCCAGTTCGGCGAGCGTGTCGGTGGCAGCCTGGATGGCCCACGAGAGCTCGGCGACGCGGCGCGTCATCTCCAGCAGGATGCGGTGGATCTCCTCCTGCTCCTCCTCGAGCAGACGCACCAGTTCGTTGTTCTGCTCGATGGTTTCCAGGGGCTCGACAAACACGGTTTGACCGCTGGAGCTGGCGCCGTGGATCACGCCCTGCACGCGCTTCTTCTGCTCCACCTTGACCGGAATGACAAAGCGCTCGCCGCGAATCGTGACCAGTTCTTCCTGCGCTGCGCCGCCCTCGGCGAGCCGGCGGACGTAGGCGCGCAGCGATTCCTGGATGAGGCGCTTTTGCTTTTCGACGTCGCGGCGAAGGCGCGCCAGCTCGGGCGAGGCGCGGTCGTCCAGGGTGCCATCGGGCAGGATCTTGTTGCGAAACAAGCGCAGGAAGTCAGTGAAATCGGCAATGGCGGAGGAGAGCTCGGTGACTGCGGGCCATGGATTGCCGGTCTCGTCCGTCGTTTGCCCTGGCTGGCCCGGCTTGGGCGCGCGCATGGAGGAGGGCGGATTCTGCGAGATGTGGCGCCACTCGTCGGCGCGGTCCACCACCAGCACAATATCGCGCAACTGGCCGGTCTCGAGCGCCGCGCCTTCGATACGCGATTTCTCCACCAGCGCGGCGGGGTCAGTGAGTCCGGAAAAATCAAAATGCCCGCCGCAGCGTAAGAAGCGCCGGACTTCGGCGGTGAGCTGCTGCTGGCGCTCGATCCACGTCCGGTCGGCGGTGGGCTGCAGGCGTTCGATGCGCGATTTGCCGAGCGGTGACCAGGCGTAGCCGCTCAACATCTGGCGCAGCGAATCGAATTCCAGCACGCGCGCGCTGGGGTGGCGCGAAGGTTCCAGCATTCCCGACATGGTAAACGGTTTTGGGTCGGGAGGCACGGAAGGCCAATGGCCCGGGCCATGGCCTATCGGCACCTGTAATTGGGGGGCGGTCCGCGATATGAATTCAGAGCGCCACGATCCTGGAGGCATTTGCCATGTGGAATTCCAAGCCTGCGTATCCTCCCAAAAGCTCGCCTATGACCGAACCGCTGGTGGAATCGCCGCGACCGCCCAACACAATCGCCGCGCGGGTGTCGGCGTTGCCGCAGCCGGGGGCGGCGGTGATCGGCAAGACCATCACCATTGCTGGCGACATTACCGGGGCCGAGGCACTGCACATCGAAGGACGCGTGAAGGGACGTATCGGACTGGAAGGCGCCTACCTGAACATCGGGCCGGAGGCGGTAGTGCAGTCCGACATCAGCGCGCGCGAGGTGGTAGTGCGCGGAACGCTCACCGGCCAAGTGAACGTTAGCGAGCGCATTGACATCCGCAACGGCGGTTCGCTGGTGGGCGACGTTTCGGCGCACAGCGTCAGCATCGAGGAAGGAGCGTACTTCAAGGGCAGCATCGATATGCGGCGCTCTGAATCGACGCGGCAGAGCGCGCCATCTGTTTCGATTTCTACCTCCCCCAAATTGGTGGAACCGGAACGTGCGACGGTTGTCTCGGCGTAGCACCATCGGTTGACCGGGCGATCATGGCCGGGCCCGGGGGGACTCGGCCTTGGTCACCCGATCTCCCGCCAACTTCCATCACCTCCGTCTGTGACCGCCATCACACCTCGCTTAATCATGCCTGGCACGAATCGCTGCGCGATTCCCGGTGCTAGAATTTACTTTTACGCGAGGTCATGATGAGCTTCCCTATTCAGCGTCCACGCCGCCTGCGCTCCAGCGACGCCCTGCGTTCGTTCGTGCGTGAAACCCGCCTGACCCCCGAGGGATTCATCTATCCGCTGTTCGTCTGCCCGGGTGAGGGCGTGCGCAAGGAAATCCGCTCCATGCCCGGTGTCTTCAACCTGTCGGTGGACGAGGCGGTGAAGGAAGCGCGCGAGGTGAAGTCGCTCGGCATTCCGGCGGTCATCCTGTTCGGCCTGCCGGAGAAGAAGGACGAGATCGCCACCGGCGCGTGGGAAGACGACGGCATCGTGCAGCGCGCCACGCGGGCGATCAAACGCGAGGCGCCGGGCCTGATGGTGGTCGGCGACGTCTGCCTGTGCGAGTACATGAGCCACGGGCACTGCGGGATCGTGCAGCAGAAGGCGAAGCCGCGGCGGGAGACGCAGCGCGTCGTGGTCACGCATTCGGTGGGGGCCGCCGTCGAGCAGGCGCTCGCGGACGAGTTCGAGATCGTGAACGACGCCACGCTCGACATACTCGCTAAGACGGCGGTCTCGCAGGCGAGGGCGGGCATGGACATCATCGCGCCCAGCGACATGATGGACGGGCGCGTGGCAGCGATCCGCAAAGGACTCGACGACAACGGCTTCACCAACACTCCCATCCTTAGCTACGCCGCGAAATTTGCCAGCGGGTTTTACGGGCCGTTCCGCGAGGCGGCCGATTCGGCGCCGCAGTTCGGTGATCGGCGCAGTTATCAGATGGACCCGGCGAATTTCCGCGAAGCGCTGAAGGAGATCGAACTCGACCTCGAGGAAGGCGCGGACATCATCATGGTGAAGCCGGCGCTGCCGTACCTGGACGTGATTCACGCCGCCTACGAGCGCTTCAAAGTGCCGGTGGCGGCCTACCAGGTGTCGGGCGAGTTCGCAATGATCGAGGCGGCGGCGCGCAACGGATGGATCGACCGCGAGCGCGTGATGCTGGAGTCGCTGACCTCGATTCAGCGCGCCGGCGCAAGCATTATCCTCACCTACTTCGCCAAAGACGTGGCGAGGCTGTTGGCGTAGCAAGCCCTCAGCCGGTGGCATCTGGCCGCTCAGGCTCCGTGCTGATCCTGGGGCTTACGATTGGCAAGCGCTTGCAGTGCTACAGCCGTTGCGGTGTAATGCCACGTTCTGGTCTTCCCATCACATCGTGAGGTGATTCAGTGCGCCTGCTGAAGCGCGAAGTTCTGCTGTGCCTTGTCATCCTGCTGCTCGCGGTCGTGCCGGCTGCGGCGCAGGAGCGCAGCGAGCCCACGGCGAAAGAGAAAGAGCTCGCCGAATTCGTCAAAGCCAACTACACCAAGCACGAGTTCATGGTCGCCATGCGCGACGGCGTGCGCTTGTTCACCAGCGTGTACGTGCCCAAAGACGCGTCGGCCGCGAACCCGTACCCGATCCTGTACGACCGCACGCCGTACAGCGTCGCGCCCTACGGCACGGAGAATTACAAGGGACTGCTGGGTCCGTCGGAGCTGTTCACGCGCGGCAAGTACATTTTCGTCTACCAGGATGTGCGCGGCGCGTTCATGTCGGAGGGCGAGTTTGTGAACATGCGTCCGGAAGACGCGGCGGAAAAGGGCGGCAAGGCGGTGGACGAGTCCACCGACACCTACGACACGATTGAGTGGCTGCTGCGCAACGTTGCGCACAACAACGGCAAAGTCGGGATGTGGGGGATCTCGTATCCGGGTTTCTATACCTCGACTGGGATGATCAACGCGCATCCCGCGCTGAAAGCGGCGTCGCCGCAGGCGCCGATTGCGAACTGGTTCGTGGGCGACGACTTTCACCACCACGGCGCGGTCTACCTGCCGCACTTTTTCGGATTCATCTCCGTCTTCGGCCTGCCGCGTCCGGAGCCGAGGAAGGAGTGGCATCAGCGCGCATTCAAAATTCCCAACGACGGGTATGAGTTCTACAAGGGCATTGAGCCGCTGCCGCTGGCCGACGAAAAGTATCTGCATCACAAGGTCGCGTTCTGGGACGAGTTCCTGCAACATCCCAACTACGACGCGTACTGGCAAGCGCGCAACCTGCTGCCACACTTGAAGAACATCAAACCGGCGGTGCTGACGGTCGGCGGCTGGTTCGACGCCGAAAATCTCTACGGCGCGCTCAATACCTACAAGACGGTGGCGGAAAATTCTCCCGCGTCAGCAGTGCGGCTGGTCATGGGTCCGTGGTGTCACGGTTGCTGGGCGCGCATGGATGGCGAGCAGTTGGGCGACGTTCGCTTCAATGCAAAGACAGGCGAGTTTTATCGCGAGCACATCGAGTTCCCGTTCTTCGAGTACTACCTGAAAGGCAAGGGCGCGAACGACCTGCCGATCGCGTACGTGTTCGAGACCGGCACCAACCAATGGCGCAAGTACGACGCCTGGCCGCCGAAGAACGCGGCGAGGAAGACGCTTTACTTCGGCGCGAACGGAACATTGTCGTTCACACCGCCAGCGGAAACCTCCGACGCCTTCGATGAGTACGTGAGCGATCCCAACAAGCCGGTGCCGTATTTCGATCACACGTTCAGCGGCATGGCGCGGGCGTACATGGATGGCGACAACCGGCTGCAGGGACGACGCACCGACGTGCTCGACTATCAGACCGAGCCTTTGCCGGAGGACATCACGCTGGCAGGGCCGGTGCAGCCCAGCCTGATGGTCTCCACCAGCGGCACCGATTCGGATTTCATCGTCAAGCTGATTGACGTGTATCCCAATGATGCGCCAGATCCGGATCCGAACCCCGCCGAGGTTCACATGGGCGGCTACCAGCAACTGGTGCGCGGCGAACCGATGCGCGGCCGCTTCCGCAACAGCTACTCGAAGCCGGAGCCTTTCCAGCCGGGGAAGATAACGAAGATTGAGTTCGTGATGCCGGACGTGAACCACACCTTCCGTCGCGGGCACCGCATCATGGTACAGGTGCAGAGCTCATGGTTCCCGCTGGTGGACATCAATCCGCAGACGTTTGTGGACATTTACACGGCGAAGCCGTCGGATTTCCAGAAAGCGACCGAGCGCGTGTATCGCGGGAAGAACGCGGAATCGCACGTCGATGTGTTTGCTCTGCCAGCGGCGAGTGCCGGAAGCGGTAATTAGCCAACAAGGCCAGAGGTTGAATTTCCCAAGCTGGCGGAAAAATTCATCGGAACAATTCCTGCGAATTAGCAGCAGCTCTACGGATGCTTCAGCCTTGCTCTTGAGCTTGGACGCAGCCGCGTTCGATGCCAAGCCGTCAGTTCGCGCATCGCGCCCCCGTGTCGTAGAATCACTTGTTTGTGGATTGGCTCGAATTCATTCCTGTACGGAGCTAGACGGTGGCAGACAAGATTTATGACTTGGCAATCATCGGCAGCGGCCCGGCCGGCTACACCGCTGCGATTCGCGCCGGACAGCTTGGATTGAAGGTCGCGCTCATCGAGAAGGACAACAAACTCGGCGGTACCTGCCTCCACGTGGGCTGCATCCCGACCAAGGCGCTGCTGTTCAACGCGGAACTCTGGGACCACCTGAAGGCCGCGCAGGAGTTTGGGATCGAGGACCTGGGCACGCCCAAACTGAACTGGGGCGCGGTACAGCAGCGCAAGGACAAGATTGTCACCAAACACGCCAAAGGTCTCGAGTTCCTGATGCGCAAGAACAAGGTGGACACAATCACCGGCTACGGACGTCTGACCGGACCCGCCAAGAACGGCCTGCACGAGGTCGAGGTCTCTACCTCGGGTGGCGCGGCCGGGGAGCGCAAGACGGTCAAGGCGAAGAACGCGATGCTGGCCACTGGCTCGGAAGCGCGCATGCTGCCCGGACTGCAGCCCGACGACCGCATTCTCACTAACATCGAGATCCTCAGTCTGAAGGCCATTCCGAAGTCGCTGATCATCGTCGGATCGGGCGCGGTGGGCGTGGAGTTTGCTTCCATCTACAACTCCTTCGGTGTCGGTTGCACGGTGCTGGAAATGCTGCCGCGCATCGTGCCGCTGGAGGATGAGGAGATTTCCAAAGAACTCGACCGCGCATTCCGCAAGCGCAACATAAGGACGCTGGTGAATGCGTCGGTGAAAAAGGTGGAGAGGACCAAGGACGGGGTGGCGGTCAGCTTCGAGGTGGACGGCAAGTCACAGACCGCCGAAGCGGAGAAAGTGCTGATTGCGGTCGGGCGTAAGCCGCGCACCGAAAACGTTGGCGTGGAGAAAACGAAGATCAAGACCGAGCGCGGCTTCGTCCACGCCGATGGGTGGATGGAAACTGCCGAGCCGGGCATCTATGCTGCCGGAGACATCGTCGCGGGCATGCCGCAACTGGCGCACGCCGGATTCATCGGGGCCAAAGTCGCGGTGGCACATATCGCCGGGAAAAACGCGAAGCCGCTTGACCGCAATAAGATTCCCGCATGCACCTACTGCCATCCCGAGATCGGCAGCGTCGGCCTGACCGAGGCGTCGGCCAAGCAGGCAGGACGCACGGTAAAGATCGGGAAATTTCCGTTCTCGGCGAACTCGCGGGCGTCCATCGTCGGCGCGCACGAGGGATTCATCAAGATCGTTTCCGACGCGAAGTATGGCGAAATTCTCGGGGTGCACATCATCGGGCCGTCGGCGACCGAACTGATCGCCGAAGCCGTGGCCGCGATCGAACTGGAAGCCACGGTCGAGGACCTCATGTACACCATCCACGCCCACCCGACATTGTCCGAGGGCATGCTAGATGCGGTGGAGAGTGTGGACGGATTGGCAATAGATTTTTAGACTTCAGCCACAGAGGACACAGAGGTTTTTCGAGCGGTCGCTTCTTGCTTCCATTTCCTCCGTGACCTCTGTGGCTAGTTTCTTGTGATTATTTCCGTCGTCCAACTCGGCACCGTGGATTACGCCACCGGGCTGCGGCTGCAGCAGCGGCTGGTCGAGTTGCGCAAGAACAACGAGGTCGCCAACGTGCTGCTGCTGCTGGAGCACACGCCGGTCATCACGCTGGGGCGCAATGCGCGGCGGAACAATGTGCTCGCCTCCGATGAATTGCTGCAGCAGCGCGGCGTCGAGCTGTTCGAGTGCGACCGCGGCGGCGACGTGACCTATCACGGCCCGGGGCAACTCGTCGGCTATCCCATTTTCGATCTGCGCAGTTTTCTCGGGCCTGACGGGCGGCGCAAGACCCTTGGCGCTGTCGAGTACGTCCGCCGCTTGGAAGAGGCGCTGATCCGAACCTGCGCCGATTACGGCATCGCGACGGAGCGCGTCGCCGGCATGACCGGCGTGTGGACGCAACTTTCAACCGCTGTCATTCCGAGCGGACCGAACGACCCTGAGCTTGTCGAAGGGGAGCGAGCGCAGTCGAGGGACCCCTACCCGACCCACGAATCCCAGGCCAAAATCGCCGCCATCGGCGTGCACATCTCGCGCGGCGTCACCTCGCACGGCTTTGCGCTGAACGTCACCGACCAGCCCCTCGAGTATTTCCAGCTCATTGTTCCGTGCGGCATCAGTTCGAAGCCGGTCACCTCGCTGGAACAGCAGTTGTGTGGCCCGGGTCTCCGGTCCGGGGCGCGCGGGTCCGAGGCCCGCGCCACACCGTCCATGGATGACGTTGCGCAGGCGCTGGCACGCAACTTCGGGCGCGTCTTCAATTCGCAGATCGTCTGGGTGGATTCGCTCGATGCCCTGCTCGGCCGCTCGGTCGGAGTCCCCACTCGCGCACCCGAAGAACTGCGCAAGATGGTGGGCGAAGAAGATACGTTCTGGGTCTAGGCATTCAGCCGCCCCTACGGGGCTCTCATCTGACCGCAATGGATCCGGCAGTAAACTGAGGGGCTACTCTCATTTCGTCCCGTACGGGACGGCATGAGAATAGCCCGCCACTTGAGTGGCAGGAGTCGACCGCAAACGCGTCTGAGTCTCGTAGCGACGGTTGAAATCCTGCCTGCAGTGTGCCATTTCGTTGGGCGGTGCAATAATGTCCGGTCACGCCAATGGCCAAGAAGCGTTATGGCAGGACCAACAAAACGAAAACGCCGGCGTCGAAGAACTCGCGGCCGAGGGCGGCCGCGCCACTAGCGTCCGACCAGCGCTGTTACACCATCGCCGACTGGCGGCTGGAAAAGCCGGAGTTCAAGATCGAGCAGCAGCGCGAGGGTGAAGAAGTCCGCTACATCGTGCACGGCGACCTCAGCCGCGCAGCGCCGCCGATCCGCGAATCGAAATATCTCACGCGCGAGCAGCACATCGAAATCTACCGCTGGATGCTGCTCAACCGCCGCATGGAAGCCGCGTTGGAAAATCTCTACAAGCAGGGCAAGGTCGTCGGCGGCGTGTATTTCGGGCTCGGGCAGGAAGCGTGCTCCTGCGCTTCCACTTACGCGCTGAAGAAAGACGAGTGGATGGGCCCGATGATCCGCAACCAGGGCTCGCTGCTGGTCAAGGGGTTCTCCGCGCGCGACATCATGATGCAGTACATGGCGAAGGCCGGCTCGCCCACCTTCGGCAAGGACGCCAGCTCGCACTTTGGCGACATCTACGAGCGCAACGTCGTGTCGCCGATTTCAACTTTGGGCGATTTGATCCCTGTACTCACCGGCGTGGCGCTGGGCGCGCGCCTGCAAGGGCGAAACATCGCGGTGATGACCTACATCGGCGATGGCGGACAGTCCACCGGCGTGACCTACGAGGGCCTGAACTTTGCCGCCGTGCAGAAGCTCGGCCTGGTGCTGTTCGTCGAAAACAATATCTGGGCCTACTCCACGCCGACCGACGAGCAGTTCCGCGTGAAAGATCTGGCGGAGCGCGCAATCGCATACGGCATTCCCGGCGTGATCGTGGACGGCACCGACGCTTGCCAGGTGTACGACGTGGCGCACGAAGCCTGCGAGCGCGCCCGCCGCGGCGCGGGCCCGACGCTGATCGAGGCCAAGATGATGCGCATGAAGGGCCACGCCATCCACGACGCGGCGCAGTACGTGCCGCGCCCGCTGTTCGAGTACTGGACGCGGCGCGACCCGATTGCACGCTTCGAGAACTACCTGGTCAACGTGAAAAAGTGGCTCACGCGCGAGGAAAACGAAAAGCTGGTTGCCGAGGTCGAGCGCCAGTTGGACGAAGATCGCGAGTATGCCGTCAATTCACCAATGCCGGATCCGGCGACCACACCGCTGAACATCTGGTGCGAGGGCTGCCACGAGGTGAAGCTGAAGTACGCCGTGCCGCAGTATCCGAACGAAAAGAAATCCGCCGGACGCAAGCAGGTGGAGGCGGCGGGACATTTGAAATAGATGCCCAACACTTTCAACATCTACTGCGATGAAAGCTGCCATCTGGAACATGACCGACAACCGATCATGGTGCTGGGTGCAGTGTGGTGCCCGACAGAGAAGTCACGCGAGATCGCAGTCCGTATCAGAGAGCTGAAGCAGCGCCATGGGATCTCGCGTGACTACGAAATCAAGTGGGAACGGGTATCTCCGGGCAAGTTGGAATTTTATCTAGACGTTGTCGATTACTTCTTTGATGACGACCACCTCAACTTTCGTGCTTACGTCGCCGCGAAGCACGGTCTTCGTCATGAGGAATTCGGACAGGACCACGACACTTGGTATTTCAAAATGTATTTCCACATGCTCGCGTTGTTGTTGGACCCCGAGAGTCGCTACCGCATTTATCTTGATATCAAAGACTCACGAAGCGCAGCAAAGATCGCCAAACTACATGATGTCCTCTGCAACAATATCTATGACTTTCAACACAGGATCATAGAGCGGGTACAAACAGTTGAGTCAAAGCATGTGCAGCAGGTGCAACTGACCGATTTGCTTGTCGGAGCGGTTTCGTATGCGAATCGCAACCTGCAAACGAGCAAAGCAAAACTTGCGATTGTAGATCGGATCCAGAGGCGCTCGGGATACAGTCTGACTGGGAACACCCTGATGAGAGCACAGAAGGTGAACCTGTTCCATTGGTACCCCCAGGGAGCGCAACATGCCTGAGCCAGCGTGGGTACCGGCGCTTGTTTGTTTGGCGGATTCCGGTAACGACTGGACCGTGTACCTGGATGTCGTGTACCTGATGTTCAAGAAGGATTTCGTTGAAACTACCCCGGTGTTCGAAGGGCAGCGACTGCGCCTGAAGCGCCATCCGATGAAGGACGGACGAGAGGCGACCTTCTGGCATTTAGTCAGCGAAGGTGATGATGAAAGGTCGCGCGTTCCTGACGAAATGAGGTGCGAACGTATCCGCTGGCCAAAGGCAGTGATCGAAAAAGTCCCGTGCACGGAACTGAAACGCTGGGAATCAAAGCGCGGTAGCGAAACGAGGGTTGTTATCGCTTTTGACGATTACAGCTATGTCGTCGTCCTAGCAAAACGTAGCGGCTACTTCTTACCTTGGACGGCGTATCCGGTTGAGCGAAAGCATAGACGCGCCAAGCTGCGGAAAGAGTGGGAAGAGTACCAGCGAAAAAATACTGGGGCCGCCACATAGTGACGGCCCCGTTACTCCTTCCACAGTGGTGGATGAGCTACCTAAATTAGATGCGGCATGCACCAAAAAGTCAACGAAAACAGCGGCCGTGCTATCAATAGTTTACCCGGAACCTACGGTACCAAAATGGCACTAGTCACTTATCTCGAAGCCATTCGCCAGGGAATCTGGGAAGAGATGGAGCGCGATCCCAGCGTCTTCTGCATTGGCGAGGATATCGGCATCTACGGCGGCGCGTTCAAGGTCACCGAGGGCTTTGTGGACCGCTTCGGGCCGGAGCGCATCATTGACACGCCGATAGCCGAGTCGGCGATCGTAGGCGCGGCGTTCGGCGCCTCGCTCACCGGCATGCGTCCGGTGGCCGAGTTCCAGTTCATGGATTTCATCGGATGCGCCTTCAACCAGATCGTCAACATGGTCGCCAAGGCTCATTTCCGCTGGGGCGCGCCGGCGCCTCTCGTCTTACGCGGGCCCGGCGGAGGCGGCGTGCACGGCGGGCCGTTTCATTCGCAGAATCCCGAGGCGTGGTTTGTGCACGTGCCGGGGCTGAAGGTGGTCTGCCCGGCGACGGCGTACGACGCCAAGGGGCTGATCAAGTCGGCGATCCGCGATAACAATCCGGTGGTGTTTTTCGAGCACAAGTTTCTCTACCGGCGCATCAAGGAAGAGCTGCCCGAGGGCGATTACACGGTTCCGCTCGGCCAGGCTCGGGTAGCGCGCGAGGGACGCCATGTTTCCGTGATCACTTACGCCGCCATGGTGCACGCGGCACTGGAAGCCGCGGAAACACTGGCGAAGGAAGGGATCGATCTGGAAGTGGTGGACCTGCGTACGCTGCTGCCGCTGGATCGCGAGGCGATCGCGGCGACAGTGAAGAAGACGAACCGCGTGATCATCCTGCACGAAGATGTGCGGACCGGCGGCATCGCGGGCGAGGTTTCGGCCATCATTAATGAAGAGGCGTTTGACTGGCTGGACGCGCCGATCATGCGCATCACCGCGAAAGATACCCCAGTGCCATTCTCGCCGCCGCTGGAGGAATGGTTCTTGCCTAAGGCGGAGGATGTCGTCGCACAGGCGCGAAGTTTGATGCTTTACTGAGCGTTCTGCACTCAGCGGTCGGCATTGTGCCGCGCAGGGCTTGCTGGGAACCTCGGCCGGCTGAAATGCTGGCAGCTTATAATATTCGGTTGCGGATGAGGTGTCCGCATCACCGGTACTTGGTTCCGCTCTGGTTTCGCGAAAGAAGGACGACGATGCCGACTGACGTGGTCATGCCCCAGATGGGGGAATCGATCTTCGAAGGCACCATCACCAAGTGGCTGAAAAAGCCGGGCGACAAAATCAATCGCGATGAGCCGCTATTCGAAATCTCCACCGATAAGGTTGATGCCGAGATTCCGTCGCCGACGGCGGGCGTGTTGAAGGAGATCAAGGTTCCCGAAGGCACGACCGTGCAAGTGAACACGGTGGTGGGGACGATCGCCGCCGAGGGCGAAGCCGCGGGAGCACCGGCCGCCGCGCTCGCGCCTGCCAAGGAAGAAGCGTCGTTGCGCGCGCCGGCGCCAGCCAAGGTCACACCGAAAACTGGGGCAGGCACAGTTTCCACCGAGGGCCCCGCAATGCAGCCCGCGCCGGTGGCCAAGGCAAAAGTTCGGGAAGCAGCGACAGAGAAGCGCGAGACGGTGCTTGAGTTCCCGAATGTCACCGAGCCACAGCAGGGGGAGCGCATCCGGTCTTCGCCGCTGGTGCGCCGCATTGCCCGCGAGAACAACGTCGAACTCAACCGGGTTGCGGGCACCGGCTTGGGCGGACGCATCACGAAGGAAGACATCCTGCAGTTCATTGAGCACCGTCCGGCGCCGGGGCAACAACCGGCAGCGGCGGCGAGCGCAGGAGCGCCGGCGCCCGCGGCGCAGCGCGCGGCGTATCAGCCCGGGACGGCGGCGCCGGCCATGCCCAGCCAGCAGCCGATTGCGATTCCGGGCGAGCTGGTGGCGATGTCTCCGATGCGCAAGAAGATCGCCGAGCGCATGGTGGAGTCGAAGCGCACCAGCGCGCACGTGCACAGCGTCTTTGAAGTGGACCTGTCGCGCGTGATGGCCATGCGGCAGCGCGAGAAAGCAAGCTTTGAGCAGCGCACCGGCTCGCGGCTGACCATGATGACGTTCTTTTGTCGCGCGGCCATCGAAGCGATGCGCAACTGGCCGATCGTCAACGCGTCGGTCGAAGGCGACAACATCCGTTACCATCGCAATATCAATCTTGGCATCGCGGTGGCGCTGGACTGGGGACTGATCGTGCCGGTGATCAAGCACGCCGAGGAGCTGAATTTCCTCGGCGTCCAGCGCGCCATCCTCGATCTGGCGGAGCGTGCGCGCAGCAAGAAGCTGCTTCCCGACGAAGTCGCGGGCGGCACCTTTACCATCACAAACCCGGGCAGCTACGGCCAGATGTTCGGCCTGCCGATCATCATGCAGCCGCAGGTGGCGATCCTGGGTGTGGGGTCGATTAAGAAAGAGCCGGTGGTGATCACGGCCGAGAGCGGCGGAGATTCTATCGCCATACGATCCATTTGCCACCTGATCCTCGGCTACGACCATCGCGTGATTGACGGCGCCGTGGGCGACCAGTACCTGCGCGACGCGGCGAAATACCTGGAGAACTGGAACGAGCCGCTGGGATGACGCGGCCATCGGCTATCGGCCGTCGGCTTTCGGGCCGGCGGCCTTTTTCTGGTGGTCGCTTCGGCCGATCGCCGATGCCGAAAGACGACGGCCTATTTCGCCTTCGCCCAGGCGGAGGCGTTCAGGCACTGCACGGTGCCGTCGATGATCTGGCCGAGGCCGTTGCGGAACGTTTCCGGGTCCACGATCTCTTTCTCGGTCACGGCCTGGGTGATGGAGAGCGCCGAGGCCACGAAGTTCAACGCCGCCTCCTTCTTGTCCGTTCCGCTCTTGCTTCCGAAGACGGATTCGACGCCCTGCACGACGGCGGGGACGAAGGCGATGCCACGAAGTAGTTTTGCCAGGAAATTCATAGCTGCTCCTTATTATTAAAGATCGGGTGATCTGGTGATCGGAATCCAGCGTGTCGAGGCGGTTCTCGCGAGAGACGCGCAGGGGCCTCTCCGCGTGCTGCGGATCGGTGGCCCAGTGAGCGCCGAGGGCGCGCGCGCGTAGCGGCCGCAAGAAATTCAGGCTTGGTCACGCTGGTCAGCGGCTCACGCGGAGGAATTGGAGCACGACGTGGGCGACGGTCATCAGTGCGGCGAAGACGCAGCCAACGCCGGCGAAGCGCTGCACAACCCGCTCATGGCGATCGACGCGCTCCGTCAGTTCCTGGATGAAGCCAGGTTTTCCATTCCCGAGGAGCCAGCGCATGTTGGTCTTGATCTCGGCAAGGTCTTCCAGCACCTGGCGCTCGAAGTCAGCGACGGCGATTTCATGCATGATGTGCGTTCCTTGGAGAGAACCGGCCCCAGCGCTACCAGGGATAATCAACGTGCAACAGCACGGAGTATTGCGAGTAGCGCGGCGGCACCGAGGCGTCGTACTGGCGAATATAAAAGTCCTGCACGCGCGAGAGGCGGGACAGGAACAACACCGGTTCGGTGTAACGGCCGATTAGGTTGCGATCATTGTCCGCCCCCCAGGCGGTGTCGCTGCGCCGAACTTCGAGGCCGCCGCCGGCTGGCGGATCGCCGTGCGTGTCGATCATGACCGAGGTCGAGGTGACGTCAATCACCTCGGCCTCGGTCAGTGGCGTTAGCGGGGCGCCGGTGGCGGGGGCGGTTGCAGCTTGTGCGGGCACGGCGGCGTTGGCGGCCGGCCCAAGTTGGAAAGCGAACGGCTCGGCAAAATCGGTGGAGAACTTGATGGTGTATTGTGCGGCATCGCCGGCGAGGTCGGCGGCTTCGATCTCTACTTCGCGGACAATGGCGCGGAAAGCGGCGCCGCGCGAGGGCACGTTGACGGCGAGCGCATCGCCGGGCAGGACGTCCGCTGCCGCGCCGGGAAGGAAGTTGCTCCACACGGCGTATTCGCCCGACCACGCCGGTTGCGTGCTATCGTCGAGAAAGGCGAGCGCGGCCTGCTCACAATCGTCGGTAGTGCGGGCGGGCGGGGCGGTGAGCGACACCACGGCGCCACGCATACCATCGTCATTGTCGGTCGCGTTGGCGGCGATGCTCGCCGTATCGCACAGTCGTGCGATGGCGCGACCGGCGGAGCGGTAGCTGACCACGATTTTTTCGCTGGCCGCCGGCACATATGTCGGATAGAACGAGAGCTCGGGGGCGCTGGAAATGTGGCTCTCGGCGCCGTCAGAAAGCGCGCCGACCAAACGGCCGCGGTAACTGCCGCCCAGGGGGCAACTGCGCACTTCGGCGTCCACCGCGCGCAGGATGCTCGTGAAGGCCAGCGAGGCATGCAGGCTGGCGCCGTCGAGCAGCGCATAGGTGCAGAAGTCGGGCGCGGCGGGCAGGTAGGCGTCGAAGAGCACGGTGGAAGCGGAGACAATGGTCGACGGATTGTTGGGATCAAGATCATGCGCTTCCAGGATGACGCGCACCGCCGCCGCGATCGCCGCGCCGCCGCGCCCGCTGCCCACCGGGTGCAACGACGAATGAAAGGTTTGGGTGCGCCGAAAGATTTCCGACGCGTAGATGCGAGTGGTCAGCACGTAGCGATGCCCGGCAATGGTGGTCATGGTGGTACCGGCGGGCGAGCCGTTGACGATGGGGGCGATCACTGACTGCGCGCCCGAGGGAGTAACGCGGAATCCGGCGAAGCAGTCGGCGAGCGACACCGCGCCGGTGTACAGTCCGCCCACCGCGCCATCAGACGGGGCGGTAAAGCTGATGTCGCCGTGCCGCAAGAGGAGCGCGCCTCCGAGTTCGATCGCTTCGGCGAAGCGGACGGTCGCGTTGCCCTCGATGCGCAGCTCGCCGCCGGTAACGGCGACCGCATGCGCAGGATCATTGAGGAGCCACGCTGTCGGGCGCAGCACGCTGCCCGCGTATTCCTCATCGAGCACAAGCGATGAGCTGCGCCCGTACGGCACTTCGGACAAGTAGAAGTGCAGCGTGTAGCCGTCGCCGAGGAAGTAGTCTTTCACGTAGGCGCGCGGTTCGACGTACCCGACCACGGTGACGTCGTTCACAGGATGCTGTGACGAGCTGAGCCGCAGCGCGTCGGGACAAAAGAGGGGCGCGGCTTCATCGAGCGCGTGCTCGGTCGCGCCGATGGGACGAAAAAACAACTGCCCGTCGTGGGCGCGATAGGAGGCGCGGCTGAGCAAGGCGAGTCCGGCCGCGTGCTCGGACCACGGTTTGCGCGAATCCACAAAATAGCTGGGAATGACGGCGAGGTCCTCGACGCCGGTACCGTCGAACGCTCCGGGTTGGAGGTCTTCCGCGAGCTGTTTCAGCGCGTTCCCGGCGGCGCGATGGGTGAACGGGGCGCGCTGCGGGAGCGTTTTGTTGTCGAGCAGGAACTCGTCGCCAGCGGCACGCAGTGCGTAGCGATAAACGGGGCCGCGCGCGCCCCAGCCGAGGTATTCGTACTCCGGTGTGCTCGTGAGGTAGCCGGTGAAGATCTTTTCGCCGTCGTTGCGCGCCAGAACCACACCAGCGCCGCGGGTCGGCACGACAAACTGCGCATCGCCAGCGACGAGCGACGCCCGCAGCTCGGCCGGCCGATTCAGGCGCCGACGCACGCGCGGCGGGCAATCGACGTCGAGCGCCGCGGTGTAGTCGCGTGCGCCGGCGCCGTCGAAATTATCAATCGTCAGTTTCATGGGTTGCTCAGCTGGCAGTCTCCAGCCGTCAGCCAGCGGTTCCAGGCAGTTTCTCCTGGCGGCCGATGGCCGACGGCCGAAGACTTGCTCAGTACAGCGCCGAGGAGGGCGCGGGGAAAAAGCTGCGGTAGCAGACTACCTGCTCGCCGTCGTTGAAGTCGGTGAGCGGCAGAGCGAGGAACGACGCGTGCAGCGCCCAGCCGCTCAGTGATGCGGGCAGTTCGAAGCGCATCTCCCCGGCGGGCGCGGCCGGCTGTAGGCGCGGGTAGTGGAAGCAGACGCGCGCGCCGCTCTCCTGCTCCAGCACGAACAGCGCCGACCACTCTTGGAAGAAGCTGCCCCCTTCGCGGTCCACGAACGCGACCACCTTCTGTGCCGCCGCGCCCGCGGGCGGCACGCCGCCGATCAGAGGTTGCGCGAGGGTAACGGTGGTGACGGTTTTCAGGGCTACGCGGCCGACGTTGAAGGTGACGCGGCGCACGTAGTGCCGGTCGCGCAACACGTCCACGGGGTTGTTGACGTACGCGCCCGCGACGCCGGTGCCGACGTAGCCGGTCTGCTGCTGATAATCCACGTCCACGGCAAGCAGGTCGCCGTCTGCGAACGCCTCCACCGCGCCGGCGCCGAAGATGAGTTCCTGCGCGGTGGAGCCGGGCAGCACGGCGGTGGCCGAGAGCGGGCTTCCGCCGGAGGGCATGGCGTCGGCGTTAACGTCGGCGGCGAGAACGTTCATGTGCTGTGATCCGCCGGCGAGCGCCATCTGCAATTTACCCCACTCACGAAATTCGCACTCCACGCGCGCCTCCAGCTTCCGGCGCAACTGTGCGGTCGGCGCCCCTTTTGCGCCCGCGCGCACGGTGGCGAACGACGTCGCGGGAATGCGTTTCAGGCTTTCGAGCCAGCCGAGGTCGATCCACGGCGCGGGCGGCGTGTCCAGCTCGAAAGCGCCGTGCTTGGACGGATCGTAGATCGCCGGTGCGCCGGTTTCGCGATTCACCGGGGCGAAGTAGGCGCGCGTGCGCCGGGAGATGGCGGCCATGGGACCACGGGGTGCGAAGCTGCTCATGCCTGGTCCACCTCGGGAAAGAAGAAGACGGTGAGGCGCGCCTGGCGCTTCAGCTCATCGTGGGCGCTCTCGATGTCGCCGAATTCCGGCAGGCCCCAAAACACGGTGGTGCCGAGGCTGACCGGCGGCGTGGGAGCGCAGTCAAATTTGGGTGTGCGCGGTGGCGAGACGAGGCGCAACAGCTCGGAGTCGAGCGCAGCCAGGGCGCGTCCGCGGTCCACGGCTCCGGGCTGCGCGCCGCTGGCACAATAGAAGAAGCGGCAGTCGATCTTCATCAGCGGGCGGCGTGCGGACTCAGTGCCCTTCACGAACGCGGGGATTCCCCAGGTCAGGTGGAAGGCGTTGGGCAGAGGCGGTGCGGAATTTGCGGGCTCGTTTTCGTCCGCCAGTACGGCCGGCCGCATGCGGCCCTCGACCACCACGGTTCGCGCCGGATCGAGTGCCGCGAGGCGATCGCGCAGGGCGATGTAGAAGCTGTCTTTGGCAAATTGCATAAGGCATCTCACCTGTGAGCTAGCAGCTTTCACCGGCAACGACGCGGTAGAGGTACGGTGTCCCGGCGAACGAATCGGCAGTCATGCTCTCCACGTGCAGAAGTTTGTGTCCGTAAACGATGCCAAGGGCGCCGGTGAAGAAGTCTTCCGCCGATTCACCGCGATCGGCGAGATAACGCGCGAGCGAGGCAGGCGCGAAGAGGAATTCCAGACGCAATCCCGGGTCCGACGCCCGCGCCACACTGGAGCGCGCGACCGCGGGCGTGACCGTGAGGTCCACGGTAACCGGGCCTTCGATGCCGAGTTCGGCATTAGCCGCATTGCCGGCGGGCGCGACGGGACAGCGGATTACAACATCGCCGCCGCCGAGCGCGCGCAGCATGGCTTCGGCGGCGCGGGCCAGGGCGGCGGTGCGAGAGTTCATGGTGATATCGGGCATTTGTCTAGTCCTTGAACGGGGCCGTTAGCCGCAGAGGACACGGAGAACAGCAGGCAAAGCATTTCCGGTTTCTCGTGCGCCGCGCACATCGGCTGGTGAACCAATTCCTCTGTGTCTTCTGTGGCTAAATGCCCGGCGTCAGAGTTTCTGCGCGACGTAGGGCGCCAGCAGCTTGCGGACGGTGGGGTCCAGGAGCGTGTCGGCGAAATATTCCAGGTGCATGGTGGCGAGCGAGCCGGCGCGGACGTTGAGCGCGGGCGTGGCCTGGGCGTTGCGCACGATCTGCGCGCAAGCGACCTTCACCGCCCCAGGCAGATCACCGAACCCTGCGTTATAGGTCACATCCAGCTCGTTGAAGGTCAGGCCGAGCGCGTTGGCGGGCAGCGTTATTTCGCCGGTGTCGGCGCTCCATTCGATGGTCGCCGGGTCGAGTGCGGTCCACGAGCCCGGCAGCGAGAATGCCTGCGCGATCTCGTTGGCCGCGTCGCCGAGGCCGTCACCGCGACGCGGCACGCCGTAGCGAGCTTGCACGGTGACAAACGGAGTTGGGGCGGGCGCAACCGGCGCCAGAGGGAGGTAGCTCAGGCGGACCGTATTGCGCCCGCAGTCGAGGCGCGGGCGCTCGCGATACTGCGCCACTTCGAGTGTGGGACGTCGGCAGTGGGCGTCGATGAGCGCCGAGGCGGCGGCGATCCACGCGGCGGAAGTGGTCGCCTCCAGCCCGTACGCCTCGTATTCGTCGGGAGTCAGATAGTTCATGAAGTAAGGCTCCAGGCTTCAGGCTGCAGGCTTCAGGAAAGCCGGCCCGGAGCCTGACGCCTGAAGCCTGATGCCTAGTGTGTTTACCGCTCCACGTTCACTTTGTAGTGCGAGTAGCCGGCGCCCTTGACGACGACGGCGCCGAACTTCACCACCACCATCTGCTGTGCCAGCGAGCCGCTCAGTCCCAACTGGAAGACGCGCGGGTTGGGGTCGGTGAGCCAGTGATACTCGATCATGTCCTCGCTCACGATGTAGGCGGGGAACACGGCATCGGTGCCGGGCGTGCCGGTGTAAGGGAGCGACCACTCGGGGATGAGCGGCAGTTCGCCCGCCTGCGTGGAGAGCGTCTTCACGCGCAGGCCGGCCGCAATCTCCGTGGTGGAGAGCACAACATTGAACTGCGACTTCATCTCGCGGTCGACCAAGTCGAGCAGCACCGGGTTGGCGTAGATGGCGCTGGGGCGAACTTCGTAGGAGGAGTTCGCGACCATACCGGCGATGATCGCCTTCAGTCCATCGACGATGCTGGGATCGGCGCGATGAACCAAGCCCACATTGCCGCCGCCGGCGATCTGGCCGGCAGCGCCGAAGTACTGATTGGTGGTGGGCGCCGACAGGGAAGTATCGTTGCCGTTCCACAGCGCGACGTCGTGGGTGCGCATCAGGCCGTCCACCGCGTCCGCCAAATCCTTGGCCTGCAGGAACGCGAACTGCGATTGCTGCTGGCCGACCTCGAGGTCGAACAGGTTGTAGTTGATTTGCGAGACCAACGCCTTCAGCGGCACGCTGCGCTCGACGCGCGTGGGCGAGCCGACGGTGGCGACGATGTTGCGCGGGTCAACGAATGCGTTGGCGGCAGCGGGCGAGGTGATCGCCGTCTGCTCGAAGAAGCGCGACGGATGCCCGGTGGCGGGCATCTGCCCGAACACGCCGCGCCGGCGCACGATGTCGGTGATCTCGGATTGGTAGCGGTTGACCTCCAACGCGCCCGGACCGAGGAAATCGGCCGCCGCGTGCAGATCGAGGAATTGTGCGTTCATTTTTTCTCCGTTTCGTGAAATCCACCCCAGAGACACAGAGGCACAGAGCAACACAGAGGCTTCTTGGTCTCTGTGTCTCTGTGCCTCTGTGGTGCTGGTTTGATAGCTCGGGTCTGGGATTACTCCAGCAGCCCCGCACGCGCCATTTCCGCCTTGACGGCGATGCGCTGTTCGAGCGAGAGAGAGCCCAGAGCCTTGTCGAGCGCGGCGGAGTCGAGCGAGTCGTCGGCGTTGTTCTTGGAGAGCAACGCCGAGACCAGCGGCGGAAGCGTTTTGCGCAACAGGCGCGCTGCCTGCGCTTTCAGCTCCTGGTTGGCGTGCTCCAGTTCGGCGACGCGGGACTTCAGTTCCGCGGCTTCGGCGGGATCGGTCTGGTCGCCGGGGGCTTGTTCAATGCGCACCGCGATGGTGTCGTCAATAGCGGCGACGATGCGTTCCACCTTGGCGTTGAGTTCCTGGTGCTGCGCATCGAAGCGGGTGAGGGCGTTCTCCAGCGCTTCAGCGGCGGCGGCGAGCCGGGTGGCGGCAGTGGTGAGTTGTTCGTTGAGTTCGTCCATGTTTCTCCTGTTGAAATCGGGTGATCGGGTGATCTGGTGATCGGGCGATCTGAACTGTGGCGGATGTTCTTCCGATCACCGGATCACCCGATGAGTTCAATCCACGTGTCGCGGTACGCCGCTTTGTCGCGGCGGAGGACGGCGGCGCCGGTGAAGGTACACTCGCTGACCGTCCAGATGGCGGCGCGGAGGTCGTCAATGCGCGCGTCGGTGATCTCGTAGGACATGCCGAGTTTCTGGGTGGCGCGGGCGCCCTCGCCCGCGATTGTTTGCCGGCGCAGCTCACGCATGACCTCGGGGAAGTCGCGGGCGTAGAGGTAGCCGGCAATTTCGATGCGAGAGTGGTCAGTGGTCGGTGGCCAGTTGCCAGTCTTTGGTTTTGGCTGACCACTGATCACGGAACACTGGCCACTAACAATGTTGGCCTCGGTGATGATCCCCACCTTGTGGCGGGTGTCGTGGCGGTCGAGCGAGGGCGCGTAATCCAGCCCCATGCCGAGCAGCGAGGGCAGCGCCTGCTCGGCGGCGGAATGGGTGAGCACCACGCGATGTCCGCGCGCGCCCGAAGGCGCACGGTCGGATGGTGTGTCCAATAGGGTGAGCACGCCGCAAAACGGCGCGCGGTTCGGGTGCGCCGCGATCGGCGGCAGGTCAATGGCCATGGATTGCAGTTCGATGTTCATGTTGTTGTTCGGACGCGGTAATGGTCTAATTCGAGACGATGGCGAACGGCGAAGGACGAACACCGGACGCAGAGGTGTTAACAACCCGACTCCCGAAATCAAGGTACTTACCTTCGCTACATGCGTAACGGCGGTGCTCCTCTTCGCAATAGCACTACTAACCCTGGGATACCTGACGTGGGCGCTCTGCAAAGCGTAGCCCGTACTCTCCCAATCTCGCACTGCTCTGTTCTAGCTACAGCGGCGCCAATCCCCGCATTTGCCGCACTTCGTTCACCGTCAGCACGCCGGAGCGCAGCAGGATTTCCTGGATCTCGGCTTCGTCGCGCTCGTTCTTCGCGTCCACGTCGGTGAAGACAAATTCCAGATCGCTCCAGCCGAGTTTCTTGTGGAGCGCATCGCGCGTCAGGTGCTCGGCAAAGAGGCGCGCCGTGGGCACGATTGCCTGGCGGAAGGCCAAGTCGCTCAGTTCGGCGGCGGTGGAGCGGTTTACGTCGTGCTCCACGCCGAGGAAGAACGGTGGCAGATCGAAGGCGTCGGCGATGACCCTCAGCAGGAACTCCTGCCAGGCCAGCCGCAGGTCGCTGTCGTTGCCCTGGCCGAAGCGCAGTACCTCAGGCTTGGATTCCACCGAAAGTATCGGCACACGACCTGTTCCCTCAATCTCGTCCTGCCACCAGTGGATCAAGCGCTCGTGCTGCGCTGGGCCCAGGTCCTGCAGCCAGAGCGCGTACTGCACCACCGAATTCGAGGCCAGCCGCGCGGCGTAACGGTGCGCGCTGAGGAACTCGTTGATGGTTTCGAACGCCACCTCCAGCCGGCCCAGGCCAAAAGGCGTGTGCGTGCGCGGGTTGAGGCGGATGTAGCAGAGCTCGTCGTCGTTGAGCACGATCTGCCCCTGCGGCCCGTAGCGCCCGGTGGCCTGAACATAACGCGGTGACGTGGGCTGGCCGTCCCAGTCAGCTTTCATGCGGATGCTGGCGCCGTCCACCGGCCACATCACCAGCGGCTGTGAGGCGTCGCCGGTGGCCTGCAACTCGATGGCGCCGAAGCCGCCGACGATAACGTCCTCGAGCACCTGTTCCGCGAAGGAACGGAAGCTGTCGTCGGAGTTGGGCGAGTCGAAGTTGTCGGCAAGGGCGGCGATGCGCTCGGCGCCGAGCGCCAGTTCTTCGACGGCGCGACCCTTGCGCGCCTGCACCCGCCAGCGCATGCCGGCGATGCGGTCCTTGATGGTGTTGATCGCTTTGCGCGCGACCGGCGTCTCGGCGAAGCGACGCAGGTTGGCGGGCGTCGGCTTCGGCAAGGCGTCGGTACGCGGCGAGTAAGTGGAGAGGATCGAGGGCAACGGTTGCGTGCGCCGTTTTTCCGGCGCACGTACTCCTGCGATGCGGCCCATGAGGCCGCGAAGCGATTCTCGAATGTTCATGGTTTTGGCAGTCCGTAATCCGTAGTCGGTAGTCCGGCTACGCGAGGCGGTCGGTTCGGCTAGTTAAGATGCGCTTAGATTCGCAGGTCAAGTCGCGCCGCTTCGGCGAGGCGCGGTAGCTCATTCGTGGTCGCCACAGCGATCGCGCTGCGCTCCAGGGTTGCCAATGCGAACAGAATGGCTTCGTCGCTGCGGTCGAGGTCGGGTTCGATGATGGCCGTCAGCTCGGATTTCGCTTTCTCCACGCGCGCGATGCCGTCGCGAATGTCGGGATAAGTGAACGCGAGCACCTTGACGGCGTCCACATCCGAGTCGAGCGAGACCGCGTGGAACATCTTGATGACACCGTTGGGGCGATAGCCGCAGTCGATCTTGAGCGGGTCGCCTTTGTGCGTGTACTGCGCGGCCGCAATCTTCTTCTTCATCAGTGCCCAGACGCCAGCCTGCTCGAAGGCGTCTTTCATTTGGCCGAAGATCATCTGTCGACCGCTGGTCTCGCGGGCGCCGGCACGTCGCCGCTCCAGATACATCTGCGCCAGCGCTTGCAACTCCTGGGCCGGGTCAGCGGTCAGGCAGCCCTTGGGCGCGGTGAACTGCAGGCCGTTCGAAAGGTAGTCCTGCAACTTCGTCAGGAGCGTTTGTCGGTCGACAACACCTTGTGTGAGTTGTCGGCGCAGGTCGGCTTCGAGCGCTTCCAGCATTTCGACATCGGCCGCTGGATCGAAGCAGCGGACGCGGCGCCAGTCGCGGGTAAAGCGCAGATCAGCGCTGTCGCCGCTGAGCAGCAGCACGCCGATATTGACGAATTCATCCTTGACCGCATCGGGAACGTAGCGGATGAGCATGAACTCGCATTGTTTCAAGCTATCAGCCATCAGCTCAGCTTTCAGCTAGGCATGTCCGATCACCACTTCTGCCGCCGTCCAGTGCGGGAACGGCTGGCGGGAGGAGTGGCGAAACTCCGTAATCAGCGCCCGCACACGCGCGCGGCGCATGACGAGCGATTCGATTAGGCGCTCCAAAGCCTCGAAGTCGCTGCCGTACCACTCCGGCGGCACGGCCTCGGCGCATTGCCAGATCTGTTGCGCGTTGAGTTGCTCCAGGCGCGACAGCCAGGGCTCGAACGAATCCCAGCCGCGCACCCATTCGTAAACTTCGTTGCGAAGATACACGCCGCGCAAGGGAGCGTCTGGAAACGTCCACTCACCGGCGTTAAAGCAGTAGCCCTGGTCAATAAACGTTGCGTGATACTTGCGCTCGCGCATTTTTCTCCAGAACGCCGCCTGGCGGCCGTTGGCGTTGCAAGTCCACTTGTCGAGCGCAAGCATGCCGGCGAAGGCAGTCAGGTTTTTCACCTGCGCCAGCGACCCCTCCGGCAAATAATCGAACACCTGGCCTTCCGCCGGATCCACCACGAAGCGCGATCCGAACTGCAGTCCCGGCTGGCACGGGATAGTCTGGCGCGCCAGTTGAATCGTCAGCTCCGGCGTGTGCTTGACCAGCCAGTCTTCGACCTCGATCACCTCCGTTTGCGGCACCGGCAGGCCGACGCGCTCGGCCAGGCGGCTGACGATGAAGTCGTTGGCCAGCACGCGCCTGTGCTGCGGGTTATTCTGAAACTTCACCACGTAGAAGTTGCTGTCGCTGGCGCGCATCAGGTGCGCCTGCGCGCCGCCACGCATCCTTCGCACGTGTTGTACCGCGAAAAGGGCCATGGAGAACGCCGAATTGTACGCCTGTAGGCCAACCCATTTCCGTGATGGAACCCGAAACCATTTCCGACCGTGGATGGCCGATTGCCGCTTGAGCGCCGAGTACCCACTACCGAGCACCGAGGGGGTGGGGGAAAGGCCCGATACTCGATAGCTGGGTACTCATCTCGCCAGGCTGGCGAATTCCAATTCCTCGCGAAACTGCGGGCGGCCGGCCTGTTCGAAGCGGACCGCCTCGGCGATGGCCATGGCCATGACAGAGTCATCGTGCGTGCCATTGGCCGCACCGGCGGCGCCGTCCTCGTGACGAACAAATGTCCGGCACTCGCTGAGCAGGCGCGGACTGCTAAACAGGTCCGGGTGACGCGATAGCAGCGCGGCGAACTGTTCGATCATGCGCGGACGGCTGATCGAAGAGGTCAACCACCCGGGTTGCCGGTGCTGCTCGTAAATTTTCGAGCCGTCGTAGTGCTCGCTGGCGTCGAGGTGCGCGAGCACGGCGTGGCCGTGGTTGTTGCGCTCGACCGCAATGAGCGCGTCGTTGTATTCCCGGCCGAGCGCGGCGACGCGCGCGGCCAGCTCGCGAGGCGGCACGTGGTCCTGCAGTTCGGCGCATTGCAGTCCCGTGAGGCGATCAACGACCTGCGCGCAGGCGTAGTCGCCGGCGCAGCCGCCGCCGGCGGGATCCACGCCGATAATGTACGAGGCGCCGGGACGCGGCGGCCAGAAGATCAGCAGGCGGCCGTTGTCGCGAACCTCGATCGGTCGGACCACGGGCGTGGCGCTGCTCTCGGACCCCCGAGAACATAGGTCAGAGACCTGTGCCACACCATCACCGCCGCATTCGGCGAGGCGGCGCTGGACGATGTCGAGGTCGAAGACGCACTCCCCGGAGGCGATGAAGCAGGAGACCGGGTCTTCGGCGAACTCCTGGCGCGCCAAGCCCCGGAAGGTGGCGCGGACATCGCGGCGGTAGGCGATCTGTTCCGCTGTCAGGCGGTGCTTGGCGATTAGGTCCAGTTCTTCAACCGTGAAATCGTCAGCGGCTAGCGGGTTCTCGGTAGAACCCTGTACACACGAGGGCGCCTGTGCCACACGATCAATGGCGTATTCCTCCGCGTACCACCAGGGAAAGAAGTGCCGGCGGTAGCCGGTGCGCTCGGCTTGCTGCCACTCGTCGTAGAAGCAGCCACCGGCGCCGTTGGGCGTGGACTCGAGCACGATCATTCCGCCGGGTGGGACGGCGGCGCGCAGTGAGGCCAGGGTGGCGGCGGAATCGCGCGGCCAGCGGGCCACCTCCGAGCAATGCAAGTTGTTGATCGTGAGCCCACGGCCGGCGTTGGGGTCAGCGGCGGTCTCCACGCGGTACTCACTGTCGAGACGCGGAAAGACCAATTGGCTGACGTTGGCGCGCGAGGTGACCAGCAGGCTCCCAAGCAACCGCTCCGGTAGGTTATCCAGGAAGCGGTGCACGATACGGAAGATTTCTTCGGCGGAGCGCTGGTCGTGCGCCACCTGCACGCTCAGCGTCCCGGGCCGGGTGACGGTCGAGACAAAAAACCGCGCCGCGACCCAGGTGGTGATCCCGAGCTGTCGCGCCTTGAGCACGATGTCGCGACCGGTGGCCCGGCTTGCAAACTCGGCCTGGGCGCGATTGGGCACGAGCGGCTCCAGGTTTCCGTGCTTGTCGCGAATCTTGAGCAGGCCGGAGAACGTGAACATAATTGCTTCCTTAGCGCCAAAATGGATTGACACGCCTGCTCATGGCGCCACTCCCCTCTACAGGCTAGGCCGGTCATTGCATCGTGACCCCACCACCTATCCTTACTGAGCCGCTGATCGTGTTGCGGTTCGTGGCGGCATCGGCGGGCAGGGCCAGATGCGCCGCCGTACCCAGCGCGGTTTTCACGACCTTGGTGTAGTAAGGCAGGTTGAGCGTGGAAACCGAATCGCCGCTGCCGTTCATGTACGGTGACAATTCATTCACGTCCTCAAGGAAGCTCACCGCCGTCTTGCCGGCATTCCAGAAGGGCCAAGTATCGAGCGCACCGGGCGTGACCATGATGTCGCCGGAAACCTCGGTCAACCCGAGACTGTAGGTCGAAACCACGTTGCCCACCAAGGTCGCAATGGCAATTTCCGTTGCCGTTCCCGTGTGCTCGCTGAGCCCGCCCCCGGTGATGACGCTGAACTTATTGTCGGCGTTGGCATCGTAGGCGACCACATCGAAATTGATGTCCGCGTAAATGTTGTCGGAGCCGAGGCTGGCGACGTAGGCGGTGGAACCGAGTTCGGCCTGCTCTTCGCCGGTGACCAGGATGTATCGGAGGGTGCGCTCGAAGGTGTGCGACGCCATGATCTCGGCCAGATTGATGACCAGTACGCTGCCGGAAGCGTTATCGTCGGCGCCCGGCGGCGTGGCATCGATGTGCGCCGTCAGGGTGATGATCTCGGTCGCCTTGGTAGTGCCGGCCTTGGTGCAGATCACATTACGGCTGCTGTAGCCGCGGTCACTCCAGTTCTGATAACTGGCGGTTAGCCCCGCAGCCTGACAGCGTTCGTACATCCACTGCGTAGCCTTGGTTATTGGTGTGCCGGAATCGGTGGCGCGACTGGTGATGGTGTAGCTGCTGCCGCCGACGGTGATTGCCGTCACGCCGGTCAGCCCGTTCAGGTCGCTGGTGAGCGCGGTTTGCGAGACCTGCCCGATCATGCTGGCAACGGTGGCGGAGTACGTAACCTGCGCCATCGCGGGCAGGGCCATCATCAGCGCAAGCGCAATTGCCGACAGTCTCCGCATCAGTTCGCTCCAAAGGCGGCTGCGTAGGCCAGGCTCGTGCTCACGTTACTCTGCCCGAAGCTGGCGCTTAATCCAGTGCCGGCGGCGACATTAAGCCGGTACTCGATCACGTCCACGTGGCTGTGCTGGTAGGTGCTCAGCGTGAAGCCCGTGCCCTGTGTCCACGTCGGATCGGCATTTTCATTCAGCACAAAGGCCACAATCGCGGTCACGTGCGTGGTGTTGAAGGTGCTCGTCGTGACGGTGGTTTCGGCAACTGCCGGTGTGTGCGTCCCCACTCCGTCAACCGTTCCCACGAATCCTGTCGAGGACGTAACCTCGAACGTTGTGAGCCCGCAGTCAGAACCGCAACTGGTCAGCGTCACCGTCGCCGCGCCCGTTCCCGTAACCACGCAGTAGAATCCCTTGATCGAGCCGGCGGGCGTATTCAGTACGGCGCCGACCTGTGTCATGGAACCGCTGGCACAACGGCTCGCGGTGATGGCGGCGGTCGGGTTGGAAGTGCTGTCATTCCATCCCGCAAAGACCCCGATCAGATTGCCGGCGGTCACGTTTCCCGGAAAAGCGCAGGAGGTTGCCGGATAGCAGGAAGTTGTCTGGGTTGACGACCAGGTGATTGTGGCCGTGGCTCCTGCCGAATGTGGCGTGCCCGGCCCAGGCATCATCCCACCTTGAGCAAAGGCCGCAGCCGTCAGCGCCAGCCAGATCAACCGCCTCATCGCACGATCCTCCAGTTCAGCGTAATCGCTCCCGGCGTAATTGCAGCCGAAGTGTTATTGCAGACCTTGAAGTTCACGTTGTCGGCGGTCGGGTAAGCAATGATCGTCAACATTCCCGTCGTCGCCGGAGCGTAGCCGGTCACCCCGGTCGGGTCGCCGTTGAAGCCCCACCATACAACGTCGGTGGTCGCGGTTCCGGTCGCCGAAGTGGTTACCGCGGTGGCGCAAGCGGCGGATGCAATTGAACTCGTTCCCATTGCCGAGGAGCCGGCGGCGATGGTCCGGCTCGCTACTGCCGTGGCGCCGTTCGAGCCGAATACCAAGTTGTGAGTTGTAGAATTCACCGCAATCTGGCCATCCACGGTTGGGGCTCCACCCGCCGTAGTCGGAATCTTCAGTCCCGCCGTCGCCGCCGACGCGCTGAGGTCGAGAATGCTTGAAGCCCCTCCACTCAACGTATGCGTGCCGAACGTGAAGTCGGCGCCCATATCGCTAACTGCGCCCGTTGATGTCGCGTAATAGGCAATATGGCTAGCCGTGCCGGAGTTGACCGTGCCGGAGCCGCCCGCACCCAGTCCGGTGATACAGGCGAAGGCGTGGGTCGAGTTGTTCCATTGCAGCGCATCGCCACTGCCGGAGCAGCCATTGGTTCCGGTCGTCGGCAGCGCTTTAAATAAGGGATCGGCGCCGGTGGTGCCGTAAAGCAACGAATCGGCCGACGGCACCGTGATGGCCGAGGGAGAAGTTGTGGCGTTGCCCGCGTAAAGCGCGTGCGTCGTCAAAGTGCCCAGCCCGGTGCCGCCTTGCGCGACCGTCACTGCAGCGTTGCTGGTGAGAATCGTCGCGCTGGCATCCGGCAACGTGAAGGTTTTCTCGGCTGTCGTCGGGCCGCTGAACTTGGTGAACCCGTTCGCGGTCCCGCCCAGAGCCGATCCTAAGACGCTGGTAAACGTCCCAGTCACTACGTTGGCGGCATTGCTCCAGGTCAACAAGCCACTTCCCGCAGCGCCCGGGAACAGCAGGTTGTAACTGCTGACGCTAGGTGGAGCGGTGAATCCGACTGACGTCGTGCCGAGTGAGGCTGCGGTGCCTTGTTTCAAGTACACAGTGCCCGCGCCGGTGCCACTGGTCGCAAGCTGCGGAACCGCGATTCCACCAGTCCCCGAGTAACTCAGAGTGGTGCCATCGTCGGAGAGCAACGAATCGTCAAGTGTTGTCGCAGCGGTGTATTTCGGGATGGCATTGGTCGCACCGTTGCTGATGGCGCCTGAACCGCCGCCGCCGGAATCTGCCGAACAGGTCAGCGCGCCGGTCGAAGTATTGACACTGCTCACGTGCTGGCCGGCGGAGCAGTCAGCCGACATGTAGACGCCACCCAGCGCGCTGGTGGTGGGCTTGGGCAGCCGGGCGGCTGGCAGTGTACCGCTGCTGAGATCGCCGGCACTTCGCGTCGCCAGGTCCGCCAGGCTCGATGTGGTCTTGTCGATATTCGCCCAAATCGGCTGCGTTTTGCTGAACGCGTGGGTCGCCGAGTTGTAGCCGGTGAGGAAGTTGTTGGTCGCGCCCGGTTCATTGCCCGGAAGGTCAGTGGTCACCGCCAGCGTGCCCGAACTAGGGAAGGTCACGCCCGACATGTCCGCACCGGTGCCGCCGCGCGCTTTGCCGAGCGTGCCCGTCCAGCCGAGTGTGAAAGTGTGCGTGCTCGTAGCCGAGCCGATGGAAAGCGTGACGTTGGTGTCATCCACTTTGGCAAACGTCTGCGTGGCGGCGCTCAGCGTGTTAAGCGCGGTGATGCCGCCGCCGGCACCGCCGATTTGATCGGCGGAGCACACCGGAACGCCGTCCGTGCCGATGGCGGAAACTTTGTCGGTGCCGGTGCAGGTGAGCGACTTCACGCCGCCGAGCGCGGATGCGGTAGGTGTGGGTAACTGCGAAGCCGCGACCGAGCCGCTGATGTCGGTGAACGCGGGCCGCGTCTGCGCGAAGGCGCCGGTGGTGGCATCGTAGGACGCCAGCCACTTTTGCGATGCGCTCGTTTTGGTGGCGGGTAGAACAGTGGTCGCGGCGAGAAAGTCACTGGCGTGGCGTCCGTCGACCTCGTCCGCGTCGATGTTCTGTACCACGTCAATGGACATTTCGGCGACCGCCGGATTGGCGTTGCCATCGCCCGAACTCAGGATGCTGAACTTCACGTAGCGGGAGTTGGTGGCGGCCCAGGTCACGACCTTGGCGGTGTTGTCGTTAGCAAAAGTGCCCGTTGCGACCGCAGAGCCGTAGGTCGTGCCATCGCTGGAGAGCGCCACGGAATAATTCAAGACGCGGTAGCCAACGCTGTAGGGCGTATAAGTCAGTCCCGCGATGGGCTGTACCCGCCCGGTGTCGATCACGAGATCGGCAGTCGTACCAATGGCGTTCCAGTAGGTAGTCGTATCGCCGTCAATCACGTTGGCAACTGAGCCGCCGCCGGTGACCGCAGTTGAGCTTGCCGTCCACGGCCAGCGCACTAAAGTGGAGTTGGTGATGGGAACGCCATTCATCTTCAGTTTCGCGCCCAGCGCTAGATTGATGGAGCCGTCAGCGGTGCCCACCGTTGGGCACGCTCCGTTCGCCGCTAGACCCGTGTCGCTGAATTGCATCTGGGGAACGCCCGCGAAGGCCCAATTGGTCTTATCCGTGACGTAGACTGTGCCAATGATTCCGGTGCTGGAGGGCGTACCGCTGGAGGCTGTGCGGCAGACGTAATAGGCATAGAAGCCCGGACTATAGGTACTCGCTAAAGCGGGGTAGTCGGTCGAGTTCAACACCGCCGCGCCGTTGGTGACCGTTACCGATGGCCCGAGTGCGACCGTCCCGGCGCCGGATAGCCCGACAAGTTGGTAGGTATAGTGAGTCGAGCCTGCCGTGCCGTGCCAAGCGTATGTCAGGTTGCTGCTCATGGCTGCGACCTTGGTTGCTAAGCCACCCATGAATGGCGGTTGCGCGGTGACTCCGATATTGGAGTTGGAGACACCGGTGGGGTGGTAGAGAAGCAACGATGAGAAGTCGCTGGCACCAAAGCCTTCCGGCATATTCGCGAGCACGTAGTCGTCCCAGGCGCCGGCCCACGACCTGAAAATCAGTCGCGACGGCTGCCCATACGAAGTGTCTGGAGGCGCCAATCGCAGATCGTAGTTGCGCTCTTCCGTGGGCTGCGTCTCGGCAAGTGCGGGGTACTTCGATGCGTACTGGAAAGCCCTGCTGTCGAATAATCCGGTAAACGTTCCCGATGTCCATGCCCAACGGTTGGTGCCGTCGTCCATGAGGGACATCAGAGCGCCGTGACTGCTCAAGCTGTCGTGGGTGCCGATCAACGGGGCGTTGCTGGGCAGGTTGGGCGCGGCGTAGGTGTTGAAGCGGTTGTTGCGCAGCGTCGTCATGGGGCCTGACACATAGATGGCGCTGGTACTCGGCGCGATGTCGTTGGTGGCAAAATCATTGCCTTCAAACGTCAGATAGCAACCTGCCGCCGCCGCGACATCCAGAAATACGCCGGTGCCTTCCGTGCCCTTGTTCCAGCCGATGTACTGACTGGTGAGGCACGACTGAATGTGGATGGCTGCGCCGCCCGCGCCGAAGGTCGAGTAGGAGCCGTTATATCCGAACGTATTGTTGCGAATCTTGGAACCGGCGGACTGCCAGATGCCGTAATAGCAGTTCCCGATGTTGTTTTCCTCGACGATGTTTCCTTCGCTGTTGCCGCCGCTGATGTAGAGGCCGGTGCTGTTCGAACCGTAACAGCTGAAGTGATTGCCGCGGATCTTCATGTCCTCCAAGTTCGGTATACCCGCGATGGAGAGGCCGATATAGTTGGCGGCGACGCCATAGCCAAAAAACGAATTGTCCTGGAAAGTAAGGCTGGTTCCGGTGTAGCCTCCGCCTCCCGTGTTCGTCACCTCGATCCCGGTGGTCGCGGTGGAGGAGCAATAGGGACCGACATTGCGAATCATCAGCCCTTTGATCACCCCGTTGCCGGATCGGTTGAACTTGAGCACGCTCGTGCCCGCGGCCAGACAGCCCCAGAGCGTGAATCCCACCCCTCCCGTGGGTGATCCGCCATCAATGTAGAAACTCGTCTGACCGAAGACGACGATCTGGGAGTTGGTTCGGGCGGTGCAATCCGAGCCGAGCGGAAGCATCACCTTGCGCCCGGACATGTTGTTGAAGAGCGCGTTCAGGGCGGCATAAGAATCGGTCGTGCCGGTGCAGTCGATGGTGTAATTCACGCCCCCAACTGTGAAGTTGCGCGGGTCAATAAACACCGGCGCCTGCGCGGCGAACTTGGTGCCGTTGTAGGTTAACTGCTGCCCGGCCGCGTTGGGGTTGTCCACCGCCTTGCCCTGAATCTGCGTGGCGTTTGATGATCCGCCACCTGGCCACGCGCCTCCATTCCACAGCGGATTGCCGCCGTCCTCCCCGATCTTGGACAAGCTGGCAGCGTTGGCGAGGGTCGCCTGGAAGCTGCTGGCGTGCTGCCCATCGACCATGTCGGCATTGCTGGTCGCCACGCTGCAGTCGGAGGGTGCCGTTTCCAGGCGGGTGCCGCCTTCGGCGACGCGCACGCAGCGCCCCGAGGTCCACGAACTCTGGCCAGTGCCGCCCTTGTTCAGCGCCAGCGGGTTGCTCGGCGTGCCTGCGGCGGCGGCGATGGCGCTATCCACGTACTCGCGCGAGACGACCTGCAGGGCCACTGTGGCGGGCACAACCGAAGATCGAATGGCGGAGATGGAGGTCGGCGAGTTGCTGGGGACGGACCAGTATTCTTGCGAGCTGGCGCCGTTGTCGAGGGTGAAGATCACCTTGTAATAGGTGCCGGCGGGCGTGGCGCCCTGGGTGGGCACCAGCGGAAGGTTGACCGCGCCGTCACGGATCTTCACGCTTAACGAACCGGCGGCGACCGACTTGCCATCGGCGGTGACAAAGGCCGGCCAAGAGACCACCAATGTGCCCGCGGCCGGCGAACCATCCGCGCGATAGAGGGTATCCTGGATGAGAGTCTTGGCGGGATCGGCGGCCCAGGCAGCATGGCCGAACAGCAGCAGGCAACAAAAAAGCCGCACGAAGCGGCGGGTATCCATAGTCATAATGATTCGTCGCTAGTTGTTGGTCGTTGGCTAAGGACACGCGCGGGCGCGTCGGGCACGGTCGTTTCCTATTTGGCCGGAGCGGATTCGTAGGCGCGGATGAAGTTCTCCACGCTGCGCACGTAAACCGCCGCAAAGTCTACCACCGGGCGGCGGCCCTCGATCATTTCCATGGCCTCGGGCAACGGAAAACCGAGGACTCGAAGGATGCCGAGGGTCATCATGGGCGCGCGGTGCACGCCGGCGGCGCAATGGACGAACAGCCGATTACCATGGCCGCCATTCAGGGCGCCGAGCGCGAACTCGACGCCGCGCCGAAACACTTCCGCGCCCTTCAGCTGGAAATCGTCGTCGGTCGGGTTCCACAGCACCTGGATGCCGTGGGGCTGGGCCAGGGCAGTGTCGTCGAACTCGACCTGCATATCAATGATGTGAGTGACGCCGCTGCGCGCCACCTGCTCCATCTTGTCCTTCGTCCAGATACCGCCGCCGACCGCGATGCGGTCGGTTACCCAGGTCATGTCCATGCGATCAGCCGCTCCCGTGCAGCACGTAGGTTTTATAGATTCATTCTACGGCACGACGTTGGCTGAAAATTCGGTGGCAACTCATTCCTGCGATTCCGGAATCTGCAATTGGTCCAAAAGCAAACGCAGGTCCGCGATCTGGTCCAACGGCGAAGTATGGCCCGCCCGGGTAATGTCGCCGAACTCAAAGAGGCCATTTGGCGCGCTGATAGCAGCCGTCGTCAACGGCCTTCTGCATGACGGCATGGACGATCTTGTCCTTCGCTTCCCGAATCTGGGTGAGGGCGTCCTGCAATGGGCCGCCGGGCTCTAGTTCCAGGGTCGGGTCGGCCAGGCTTTGCTTTAATTTCATCATAAATAAGGAAAAGCGCGTCGGTTGCCCGGCGCGCCTCTCAGAAAGATTGCTTCTAATCAACTTATAAATTCAGCATAGCACACTCGAGAGGGTAAACCCGCCACATCCGGAAGAATTATATTTTCTTTCTCTTGGGGAGGATAGAGAGGATTGTCCGGATTTGGGGGCTTGACAAGCAATTTCTGCGGTTGGGGAATGTCGGCTGTGGGGCGGATTCTGGATGCGGTGGCTTGAGCCTGGATGCGTGCCCGTTGAGGAACGCGCTTGCGACAATGGACCTGCTTTTCGGCGGGCAGAATGGCATGGTGAGGAACGCGCTGCGCGGTGTTGAGCATGGAATTGTTCAGAAACATCTCGGTGAGCGCATCGAGCGCTTCGGGCAGACGGCGCTCGATGGTGCGCAGGCCACAGTGCAGCAGCTTGGCCGCCTCCTCTTCTTCGTATTCCTGCAAAACGATACGCGCCACCAGATCCTGATCGAAGGGTTGGAGGCGGTCCAGGCAGCGTTCGACATCAATAACGAAGATGGCGATGTTCTCGAAGGAGTGCACGTGATAATCCTGAGCGTTCGTGCGGAAGTACTCGCGGCCGAGCAGGGCGGGCAGACGTCCGATCTCGACCGCCATGTAAAAATAGCGGCGCAATAGGGCAATGCAGTGGTCGCGGTAGACGGAAACTTCAGGGCGAGGGACTGGCAGAGGCTCACCGTCAGTCATACCCACCATCCCGAAATCACCGTGAGCATGGAGACCATGGCAGGAACCAAGGCGCGACGCACCGGCTTGCGCTGGTTGCGCGGGTTTCGCAGCGGCAGCACGGCCATGAAGGGCTCGCAAGCGGGACAGTAGGGAATCGTGGCCCCATCGGGGCGCAGCCAGAGGCCGCCACAGCGCTCGCAGTACTTGAGTTGGAGGTGGGGGAGGGTAGTAAGGGAATGCATGAGTTCTCCTGGATAATAAGAAACCCTGCTGCCGTGCGGCGCGGGCCGGACGGAGCAGGGCTGGTTGATCGTACCGTGGACCTGCTGGGCTATTTAGTTGGAAACGGCGTCTTGCCGGCTCGACCGGCGGCGGCCAGCATCGCTATCCGCTGCCGAGGTCGTTATTTCTCCGGAAATATCCCTCTTCATAAGCGGACTTGATAACGCGACCGTTATGGATGACGACGGTGAGACGGCCGTTGAAGTGCGTCTTGAGCAGCAGCCGCTCGGTGGCAGAGGAGAGTAGTTCGGACTCTTGCACTTTGCGGCGCATTTCGAGAAACATATTTTCGTCGGCGGAACAGATGTTGGATCCGGTGCGGGCCGGCGTCCTCGAAATGGAACCGGTTTCCGCAAGTGGACTCGGAATTTCGGACATCGCTGCACCTTTTCGGTCAGCTATACGAAGAATTGCAAGATATAGCTTGCTGCAGTTCCTTGTCAAGATTTCTATTCCTTTTGTCTTTGGTAACTTGCGCGATGTATAGCTGCATGATATTGCGGTGATAAATCTCCATGAAATTCCGCACCTTGCAGGAGAGGCTCCGGCGACTGCTGCTGGCGCGTATCGCGGCGGGAGAGTTGACCGGCTTGAAAGTGGCGCGGCTGGCGGGTTTCCAGCAGGCGCACGTCTCCAACTTTCTGAACCGCAAGCGGGCGCTCAGCCTGGGGGCGATGGACCGGGTGTTGGTGGCACTGCGCCTCTCGGTGCTGGACCTGCTGGACCCGGCCGAACTCGGCAAGCGCGCCACCATCCTGCCGCCCAGCGAAGACGAGTTCGAAAACGTGCTGCTGGTGGAGGGGACGATCGCCGCCGGCGAGCCGGTGATCACCAGCGAGGCGGTGCGCGACATCCTGAAGTTCAAGAAGGCGTTCCTGCGGCGGCTGCGGGCCGAGCTGGCCAGCCCGCGCCAGGGCTGGCGCCGCTTCGTGCTGGTGAAGGTGGACGCCCACGACGGGATGAGCATGTACCCGCGGATGCTGCCCGGATCGCTGTTGCTCATCGACCGCCATTACAATTCGTTGAAGCCGTATCGCCGCCACGAGCAGAACATGTACGCGGTGCGCGCCTGCGGCGGCTGCACGGTGAAGTACGTTGAGTTGGCGGGCCGCAACCTGGTGCTGCGCCCCCACAACCCGGCGTACCCGGTGTGTGTGCTGCCGATCGAGGAAGGAAAACGGTTGTCGGATTACATCGTGGGCCGGGTTTGCCATGTGGGGATCGAGACGTAACGAGTTGCGAGTTGCGAGTTTCGAGTGACTGCGGGGCTGTTCGCATGCCCTTTGGTATGATCGTCAGGCATTGATCTTGGCGCGGAGCCGCGCACACCCGCGCAGACCAGCCCTTCATCCTTATCTCACAGGGAGGAGTTTTCATGGACGAAACGCCAGGCGCCACCGTCGGTTCGCGGCGCAACGAGGACATCGCGCTGGACATGATGAAGTTCATCGCCATGACCACCGGCTACGGCAAGACGGGATCCGCATCGGGAGTCACCGGATTCCAAGGCGGCCAACCGGTGAAGCCGTCCGAATATGTCGACCATCTGCTGGATCTCTACGGCCGGTGTTTGAATGCGGTGCAGGGGAAGAAGTAGCGGGTTGCAAATGTCGAGTTCTGAGCTGCGATCAGCGCGCTGGCGCCCGGGCGGGCTTGAGCGGAGGGTTTGCGCGGAACTACAAAAGCCGCGAACTATTCGCGGCTTGGCTATATAACCTGCAATGGATCTCAGATCGCGAGGCTGAACACGCGAGGGTGCGTGTGCCACACCTTGCGTCTAGCGGCGCCCGCCCTTCTTCTTCGCGCCACTTTTCTTGCGGGCAGCGCCTTTCTTCTTGCCTCCGCCCTTCTTGGGCGCGGCGGCGCCTCTCTTTTTCGCACTGGCGGCTTTCTTTTTCGCGACGCTCTTCTTCGGCGCGGCGGCGGCTTTCTTTTTCGCGACGCTCTTCTTCGGCGCGGCGGCGGCCTTCTTTTTCTCGCCGGCTTTCTTGCGGGCCGCTTTTGTAGGTTTCCCGCCGCCAACGGCGGCAGCCTCCCCCCCCGACGGGGCGCCGCCGGTCGCGATGCCTGCGCCGCTCGGAGTTGAGGTCAGGGCGCCCGCCGGCTCTTCCTCCTCTTCCTCTTCTTCCTCGAAATCCTCTTCCAAGTTCTCGCCGTAGGAGCCGGCCTCGCCGAATTCATCCATTTCGTCATCCCGTCCGTAAAGGGTGATGTCGTCGAACATGTTTCCTCCAAGTTTGGCGAGCGGGGCGTCATCGCACCCAGGCAGCTCGCGTTGTGCCCGGTAAAAACAGACAACAGAACCGATGAATGCAAGCAAAAACCGCGGCGGATTATAGCACAGCAATTTTCTTGTCAAGGACCAAGCTCAGAGATGGATGCCGCCCAAAGTGGGAGATGTGCGCGGGGGAATCTGCTATGGCGTGCGTATGACGAGTACGTCGCCGGCCTTCAGGCTGGATACCCTGTTGTCGCGGCGGAGGGTGGCGACGCTGGTGTTGTAGCGGCTGGCGATGCTCACCAAAGTCTCACCCTTCTTGACCTTGTGGTGCAGCAATTTACGCCCGTTGGACGCCCGTAAGCTGCTGGATTTACTAGACTTTCCATTCCTTCTTGCCGCCAGCGTCCGCCCCACGGCGGCTTCTGCCGCGACCGGCCGGTAGATACGCAGCGAGTGCCCGGCGCGCACCTGATTGCCACGTAGATGGTTCCATTGGCGGACCTTCGCGGCTGGCACACCAAAATCGTCGGCAATGGAAAGCACGGTGTCGCCCTTCCGTGCCTTGTAAATGGTCGGGCGCTTGGAGTAGACGACCCCTCCCATCTCCCCTGCCCCGCGCCTTCCCGGAGCGACGGGAATGATCAACTTGGACTCGGCTTCAAGGTCGCCTTCACGCAAGTTGTTGACTTCGGCGATCGCGGCAGACGTGGTGTGGTACTGGCGCGCGATTGCGGTCAGGGTCTCGCCCCGGTTCACCTTGTGATAGCGCCACCAGACACGCATGTTTTTGGGAATGGCGGCGATGGCCTGCTGGAATTTTTCCGCACTGCCGGCGGGCAGCGCCAGTGAGAACGAGCTATCTTTGGGTGTGGTCATGCGCAGCAGGCTGGGATTGAGTTCCTGGAGGGTGGCCACGCTGGTGTCCGCGCACTCAGCCACCAGGCGCAGGTCTAGCGGGTAATTGATCTCGACGCGGTCGGCCTTCAGCGGGGGTTCCGGTGTGAGATGGTCAAGCCCGTACTGCGCCGGGTTCTTCGCCATGATGGTAACGGCCAGGATGATGGGCACGTAGTTGCGAGTTTCGTTGGGGAGCACGCCACGGCGGTACAACTGCCAAAAGTCAGCGTACCCGGTACGCTGCACCGCCGATTGCACCGTGCCCGGGCCGGAGTTGTAAGCGGCCATGGCCAGATACCAGTCGCCGAACTGGTTGTAGAGATCCTTCAAGTGGCGGGCGGCGGCGCGCGTGGCCTTCTCCGGGTCCTGGCGGTCGTCCAGCCACCAGTTTCGCTGCAATCCGTATCCCGAAGCGCGTCCGGCCATGAACTGCCACATGCCGCGGGCTCCCGCGCGCGATAGGGCCAGTGGGTGGAAGCCCGACTCGGCCTGCGCCAGATAGATTAGATCCTGCGGCACACCTTCTTGTTTCAGGATGCGCAGGATCATCTCGCGGTACCGCCCGGCGCGGGTGAGCGCGTGCTCCAGTGTGCCGCGTCCGCGGCTGGAGAAATAGCTGATGTAGCGCGCGACCTCGTCGTTGATCACCAGCGGCAAGTCGGAGTGGATATCCTTCATCTCCGCTTCGGCCTTGGCGCGAATGTTGGGATCAACCGGAAACGTGACCTCGTTGGCTTCGTCGATGGGCGCGGGCTCGGGTTTCTGTTCCGTGAAACCGTCTCCCGCCTGCAGGGCGATTATTTCCAGGTTGTTGACGCCCTCCACCAGCTTGTCGAATTCCTGCTGCAGGCGGTCGTTGCCGCGCACGTCGAGCCCCGACTGGAGCAGCAGGTCGAAGGCGCGGTCGAAATTTTCCTTGGCGGCTTCGAGGTGGCCGGCGCTGTAGTTGGCGAGGCCCGCCTGGTATTCCTTGTCGGCCTTGACGATGACGGCCTCAACCGGATCGACCTTGGGCTGGATCTTTTCTTCAATTTTCGGCGGAGGGGGCGCCACGGCAGTCAAGGTGGGCGCCGTGGCTTGCGCGGGCGGATCGCCTGACGCGTCCTTCGTCTCCGTGGTCTTGCACGAAAGCAGCGTCAGCAGCAGCGCGCCAACAATGGGAAAGGACCAGTACCTATGCATTCAACCTCGTCGAACAACTTCGGTTCGCGTAGATCCCTCCGTCCGATACGCTGAAATAATGCCCCTCACCCACAAGATCGTACCGTGCTGTTGATTGGCGGGTCAATCGCGGATCGTCCTCGTGGTGCCCGGAAGGACACGGCCTGCGGATCCCGGAACGACGATGCTCAAGCGCGGTCCAAGGCCTGCTCAATGTCGGCCACTAGATCGGCTGGATGTTCGATGCCCACCGAGAGCCTCACCGTTGCCGCCGAGACATCGAGCAGCTTCAGTTGCTCGTCTGTGAGCCCCACGTGAGACGAAAGGAGCGGATAAGAAACGGTGGACTCAACACCGCCCAGGCTGGTCGCCAGGTACCACAGCTGGAGCGAATCAATGAATTTCTCGGCTGCCGGTCCGCCGCCCCTGGTTTCAAACGAAACCATCATGCCAAAATCGCCCATCTGGCGGCGAGCTATGTCGTGGCCGGGATCGTCGGCGAAGCCGGGATAAAGCACGCGCCCTACTTGCTCGTGCTTGCGCAGCGCTTCGGCGATGAGGCGCGCGTTCGCGCAGGCGCGCTCGACGCGGATCTCCAGCGTCTTAAGGCCTCGGATAAGCAAGAACGAGCCCAGCGGATCCAGGCAACCGCCGGTGAACTTCACCATTTCGCGAATCGTGTCCAACCTCTGGCGCGACCCGGCGACGGCGCCTGCGGTCAGGTCGTTATGCCCCCCGAGATATTTGGTCGCCGAATGGATGGTGATGTCGGCGCCGAGCGCGAGGGGCTTCTGCAGGATGGGCGTGGCGAAGGTATTGTCCACCACGACCACCGCGTTGTGTCGCTGCCCGATTGCAGCGAGCTTGCGGATATCGGCGCAACGCAGCGTCGGGTTCGTCGGCGTTTCCAGAAACAACAGGCGCGTCCGCTCGGAGAAATAGCGCTCGATCTCATCGAGCTCGGTAAACGGCACCAGGCGGGTGCGGATGCCGAAGCGCGGCAGCACGCTCTGGAACAGCTTGGTGGTGCCGCCGTAGAGATCGAGCATGGAGACGATTTCATCGCCGGATTCGCACAATGCCATGAATATCGCCAGTTCCGCCGCCATGCCGCTCGCGGTGACCACGCAGGCTTCGGCGCCTTCCAGCGCGGCGATCTTCTGCTCCGCCACCGTGGTGGTCGGGTTGGCGTAGCGCGAATACATGTAGGCTTTCGACTTGCCTTCGGCATAGCGCCGGAGCTCGTCGAGGCTGGGCATGACGAACACGGAAGTCTGTGCGATGTCAGTGGTCAGGCTGGCGTTGGTGCCGTGGCGCTCCTCGCCGGCATGGACGCAATGAGTGGCATCGGCTACAGACGCCTTTGCGGGTTCCGACATAAGACTGAAATGGTAAACGCAAGCGAGGGAACCACAAAGGCCCAACACTCACTACGCCAAGAAAAAAGCTCCAAGCCGTGCAGCCTGGAGCTTTGTTCGTGGAGCCTGGAGCCGGTTCTTACCAGGCCAGCTTTAGGCCGAACTGGAACTGACGGGGATCAAAAGCCGCTGTGGCCCGGCTCAGGTACCTGTTGCCCTCCCTCTTGTTGAATGCATTCACGTCGGTGAACTGCGGCGACACCGCGGCCTCGTTGAAGCGGTTGAACAGGTTAAACCCTTCAGCAATCACGTTCAGCTTGAGCCGTTCGGTGATCGGAATCGCACGGCTGATTCGCATATCGAACGAAGCGAAGCTGGTCGTGACCCCGGCGTTGCGGCCGAGGGTGCCGTCGGAAAATGGCGCCGGCAAGGTAAGCACACCATTGGCGCCAACACCGGGACGATCTGTCTGACTGGACTGATCGGCATTGGTATCCACCCCGGTGAGAATGTTGAACGGCCGTCCGGAGGAAATTTCGATGATCGGCGCCACCGAAAAATCTGCAAGCACACGAGTGAATCGGCCTGCCGAACGCCACGCAGGAGGTGAGCTTAGGAGCCCACTGAACACGAACCGGTGCCGCTGGTCAAACAGTGAATTGGAACGCTCTGCCCTCAGGTTGAGGTTGTCCTGGGGCAGGAGCAGGGTCTGCAGGTCGGAAGAGTCGTCGATGGAATGCGACCAGGTGTACGACGCCATGAACTGGAAGTTACGGCTGAACCGCTTCTTCAATTCGGCGTTGAACGCGTTGTAGTCCGACGTGCCGGTGGACAACTGGGCGTTCATCGAGCTGAACGGGCTGATGACTCCAGGCGTTCGCAATGAACCGGCGATCGCGGCGTTGAAAGCGGCGGGCGTCACCGCTCCACCAGTGAGGGCCGCCACCAGCAGGTAGTTAGGCGCGCTGGGACGGAAGAAACCGGCCGCCGCCGGGTTCACGATTTTCTTGCCGGTGGCATTGTTCACCACTACCAGCCCCGGGATGACCACCGTGAATGCCGCGCTGCTGACGGTAGGAAGCGAGAACGCCTGGGCCTCGGTGGTATTGGCCGGCGCGCGCCCGGCGAAATCGGTGAAGTTCTGAACCAGCAGGTTCGTGTTGGGAGCGTTTACGTCAATCGGCCGCGGGAGGTGACGATTGCCCACGAACACGTACCCAAGGGAGACTGACAGGCTGCTGGTGAACTGGTGTTCCATCGAGAAGCTAGCCTGGTTGGCGTAGGAGTATTGGAAGTTCTTGGAGATCGGCAGGGTGAAGGGCAGCACTGGCCCGAAGCCGGGGAACGTCTGGTCGTTGAAGCGCTGGCGTAGGAACTGGTACTGCGATCCGACGGCCACGCCGGGGGTCACCACGCCAGGGGCACAGACTGGGGTCAGGGCAGCTCCGGGAACGCACACTGTGCCCTGGAAGATCTGCGTCGCATTCAGCGAGGCCGTCGGCGAGGGGCTGCCCGGCAGTTCCACCAACTGCTGCTGTTGCGCCGCATCCGCGATGTCGGAATTGAAGGCGATGGCCTGCAGCGGATGGTCGTAAAAGAGCCCGTACGCGGCGCGGACAACCGTCTTGCCGCTATTGAACGGGTCCCAGGCGATAGCCAGCCGCGGGGCGACGTTGTTCTTGTCGATGGGAATGCCCTGCTGCACGTTGAGCGCGTCCTGCGCGGCAATTATGTCAGACGGGCTGAGCGTAATTCCGGTGAGCGGGTCCTTGACGCCGACCGGGTTGATCTTCTGCGTGAACTCGATGTCGTAGCGCACGCCGTAGTTGATGGTCAGGTTCGGGCGGATCTGCCAGGAATCTTGCGCGAAGAATGCAATCGGCTTATTGCTGAGCGCGCTGGCCGGATTGCCGAACCCCTGGATGTAGTTGGCGGGGAATCCCAGTCCATACTGTTGCACCGCCGTGAAAGCTGGAGCGCAGTTCACCGCGCCGGGAGTACAGCCGGGCACGTTCACGAACGCCGAGTTCAAGGTGGAAGCATCCAAACCGCCGAAATTGAACAGGCCGGCAAAGTTCAGTTCGAAAGTCGCGGCCACAGAGATCCAGTTGACGTCCCCGCCGAACTTGAAGGTGTGGTGGCCTTTGTTCCAGCTCAGGCTGTCGGTGAACTCATAGCGAGTTTCGGTGCGGCGCACCGGAGAGAACAACTCGCGGCCGAAAAACGCGGCGCCGGAGATGTTGGATGCCACCGCGTCGCCTACCCCGGAACGAAAGCTGGCAGCCCGACGTCCGTAGTTGAAACGCGCGTCATTGACCAGCCGCTGCGACAGAGTCGAAGTCAGCCCGACCATGCCCGACCAGTCATGAAACTCCTGTATGCCGGTTCTGGAAAAGTCGTTCTGACCCAGCGACTGATTCTGCGATTCCACCTGGATGCCCGTGATGCGGCTGGGATTGAACCCGGCGCGCGCGACCAACTGGTGGTTGTTGTTGATCTGATGGTCCAAGCGCACCGAAGAGAAGGTCGTTCCCTCCGACACAGGGAAGATTTTCTGCAACTGCGTGAGCGCGCGGAAAGCGATAGGATTTCCCTGCGCATCCGTGGTCGTCAAAGGTACAGGAGCTCCGGAAAGCAAAAACCGAGAGCCGACCACGCCCGGAAGAATGGGGCTGATGGCCGGGCACCCGCTGCCATCGTTCGGGCTACTCAGAGGATTGGTACCGTTGAGAGCAGTTGCGCCTCCGCTGGCGGCCAGGAAGGCATAGCCGCGGGCTCCACAAATCCCATTCGGCGTCCCTGTGGCCAAAAGCGCGTTGACGTAACTTACTTGGTCGGTGGTCAGATTATTGAATGTCCGCGCCACCGGGTTCAGTCCTGGAATAACCGGTATGCTGACTGACCCTTGCAGTCCCGCCGTCACGTCCGAGGTGAAGAAGCCCGACTCCTGGCGGCGGCGCTGCTCGAAGGCAGCGAAGAACCAGGTCTTGTCCTTCTTAATCGGCCCGCCGAGGCTGGCGCCGTACTGCGTGCGCGTGAAGGGCGGATCGGGGATGGGTGCGAACGCATTTTTCGCCTGGAAGCTGCGATGGCGCAGGAAACCGAACATATCGCCGTGCAACGCGTTGGTCCCGCTTTTGGACACGACGTTGACCACCCCACCGGAGGCGCGGCCGTATTCCGCCGCGTAGGAATTTGTGATGACCTGAAATTCCTGCACTGCTTCCTGGCTCAGCGTGGAACGCGCGGCATTGACCGAGGTGTCGGTATTATCGGCGCCGTCCACCTGCACCAGCGTGGACCGGCCACGCTGACCCCCGATGTTCAGCCCCGAGGTGGGAGCAGGCCCTATGGGTCGGCCATTGTCGCGGGTCACCGTGGAACTGGTCTCCGCGAAGGAGAGGTAATTCCTCTCATTGATCGGCAGGTTTTCGATGCGTTGCTGGTCCACCGTGCTGGCCACCGCCGAACGCTGCGTCTCGATCAACTCCAGTTCGCCGGTGACGTTAACCACCGATTCCACCGCGGCCAGTTGCAGGGCGATGGGCAATTCCGCTCTCTGTCCAACAGTGACGGTCACATTCGTGGCCATCGTCTTGGCGAATCCGGGCGCCTGTACGGAAACGTTGTACTGTCCCGGCGGCAGCGACAGGAACTGGTATGCGCCTTCCGAATTCTGAACGGCGGTGCGCTGAATGTTTCGGGCTGCGTTCGAAGCGGTGACGGTGGCGTTCCGGACCACCAGACCATTAGGATCTTTCACCGAGACATCCAACTCGGCGGTTGCGGCGGACTGCGCGGCGGCGCTGCCGCTGATCAGTATGATTGCAACCCATGTCAGCCACACCTTCATCAATCGCGTCATCGTCCTACCACCTTTCACCCGCTGACGTTTCCGAAAGACCGAGGACGCGAACTTGCACCATCCGGATTCACATCCTGGCCAGGAATGAAGACAGCCTATGTCAATGCGGGCAATGGAGCAGGCTTGTATAACAAAAGTACTCGGAAGGCAAGCGCAGCCCTCGGCCGAAGCGTCTTGGCGCATGGTTATCCTGGCCCAATTAGGGACTACGGAAGAGGCTGCACAGCTGGGATGGGTTCAATCTTGATCCCGCGATCCTGCTTTTCGGGTGTGCGCAGCGCCCATGCCATGCGTGGGGTGTTGTGCGCCAGGCCGAAGCGTCCCTTCGCGTCCAGCAGAATCAGGCCGCCGTGGCCGTGCAAGCGGCGGTGCAGGTAGTGAATCGCGTCCCGTGCTACGCGTGCCGGATCGCCTCTCGCCAGCACCTGGTCGGCCGCCCACTTAGCCAGCACCAGCTTCATCATCGGCTCGCCCCACCCGGTGGTCGAGCAGGCAGCGCTTTCGTTGTCGGCATAACAGCCGCAGCCGAGGAGGGATGAATCGCCAACCCGCCCCGGAGTTTTATTGAGCGTACCGCCGGTCGAGGTCGCCGCTGCAATGCTGCCTTTCCGGTCGAGCGCGACCGCACCTACTGTGTCGTGGGAGACCGCTGGCGAAGCGAAGATCTCGTGTTTTTCGCCGGCGCTTTCTTTTTGCTGCGCCTGCGTCAGGCGCTCAATCTCGCGTGGGATGATCAGCTCCGCGTTGCTGCACAGCTCGATCCCGTGCTCCTGCGCAAAAGCTTCCGCGCCTTGCGCGACTAGGTACACATGCGGGCTTTCCTCCAGGACCTTGCGCGCGGCGCAGATAGGGTTACGAATGTGCTCCACGCATCCGACGCCGCCGGCGCGCAGTGTGCGTCCGTCCATCATCAGCGCGTCTAGTTGCACCCGCCCATCGCGGGTTAAGAAGCTGCCGCGCCCCGCGTCGAAAGTTTCGTCATCTTCCATGACGAGGACGGCGGCCTCGATTGCGTCCAGCGCCGAGCCGCCGCATTCCAGCACGCGCCATCCCGCCTCCGCAGCGTTGCGGACGCCATTCAGATGCGCTTCCACCATGTCGTCGGGGATGGCCCACGCTCCGCCGTGGACTAAAAGGATCGGCTGGCTCGGCAAACAGGTTCCTCCGCTGGCTCGCCCCACTCGGTTGCCATGGAACGCCTCATCATAGCGCGATCACGCTCCGAGACCACCCAACATTTGCGAAGGAAAAAGGTAGACAGGTTACTTCGGCGCCCACTCCTGCTCGATCGGTTCGGGCTCACGCGGCCGGGACAGGTCGCGTTGGCGCGTCTCCAGATAGGTGTGTGCGATGCGATGAATCACCGTGATCTGCCCGAGCACCGCAATCACCCACAGCACCGGTGCCATGCGGTCGAACAGCGCGCCGATGATCACCAGCACAATGCGCTCCGGCCGCTCCATGAATCCGACCTTGCATTTGCCGATCAGCGATTCCGCTCGCGCCCGCGTGTAGCTGATCATCACCGACGTCACCATCACTACCGCCGTCAGCACCACGTAGAAGAAGCGGTTGGCGCGCGCGTAGTACACCAGCAGGCCGAAATACAGCGCCACGTCGCTGTAGCGATCAATGACGGAATCGAAGAAGCCTCCGAAGTCGGTGACCTGCCCCGTGGCCCGTGCTACCCGACCGTCCACCATGTCGAAGATCCCTGCCCCGATGATCACCAGGCCGGCGTAGCGGAACAGCCGCGCCTGGTTATCGGCATTGCCGTATCCGAACAGCACCCCCGCCCCCAGGTTGATCACGAATCCCAGGAACGTCAGGTAGTTGGGATTCACCCGGGTAAGCGCCAGCCCGTGCACGATCTTGTGCAGAATGACTTTGCACCCCCGGCCGAATGCGCTAGTCCAGGTCATGGCAACCCTTGCTGCTCCGCATCGTGGATCGTCACCAGCGAGAGCACTTCCATCTCCCGGTTGCCGGTCGGGCTCACCACCGTGGCCGTGTCTCCCACCTTTTTTCCCATCAAAGCTTTGCCGATCGGCGACGTCGTCGAGATCAGACCCTTGCTGACGTCGGATTCCTCGCTGGTCACCAGCTTGTATTCGATCTTCTCGTCCTTCGTGGAGTCATAAACCTTCACCGTCGATCCCAGTGCCGCCCGGTCCCTTGGGATATTGTTCATGTTCACCAGCGAAAGGTCGCCCATTCTCTTCTTGAGCTGCCCCAGCCTGGCGCGCACGTATTCCTGGCGCTGCTTCGCCATGTGGTACTCGGCGTTTTCGCTCAGGTCCCCCATGGCCACCGCCTTCTTCAGTTCCTTGGGGAGCTCGTGGTTCAGCTCGTATTCCAGCGCCTGGATTTCCTCGGCAAGCTTCTTCTTAATGTGTTCTGGCATGTGGAGTAGACGGTCTCCGCCGCTCCGGCCCGCGGCCTGGGATGGTCAGTCCGCCGCATCCTCGGCGGCTAACCCGCTGTGATTATAAATCGTTCTTCCCGGCGGGTACCTCCCCTCGGCCACTCTGCGCCAAGATGCGCCACCCCTCCGGCAAATTGATTCTAAAGCATAACTCCACCGAAAACCTCTAAGTTATAGGCTGATTTGACGTTTTTGGAGATTTACGATATATTAACAACTGCTTACCTCCAGCTCGGACTGCCTACCACATTTCGCAGGTGCCCTTCATGAGTAGCAACTCGAACCTGAGCTTCGACATCGGTGACAAAGTTGTCTATCCCAACCACGGCGTAGGAACCATCGAACAGATCAGCAGCCGCACCATCGGCGCCAGCGTCGAGCGTTTTTATCTCCTGAAAATCAAGTCCAGCAGTTTGAAAGTCATGGTTCCGTTCAACAACGTAGCCAACGTCGGCCTGCGCCGGGTTATCCGCAACGGCGAAGCGCAGAAAGTCATTGACTTCCTTACCGACGGAAAGTGCTGCAACCACAGCGATTGGAAGTACCGGTTCAAGGAAAACTCGGAAAAGATGCGCACCGGATCGCTCCTGGAGGTCGCCGCAGTGCTGAAAGGGTTACTCCTCCTGGCCCAAAGCAAGCCACTTTCATTTCGCGAGAAGAAGATGCTGGAGCGCGCTCGCTACCTGCTGGTAAGCGAACTCGCCATGGCCAAGAACTGGGATGAAGCCCAGATTGAGCAGCTCCTCTCCAAGACTCTGGCTAAGTCAAGGCTCCGGTTCCCGGAGACAATTGCTGAAGCATAGTGTTTCCGTACCTTCGACGACGCTTCGCTTCTGGCTGAGCGAGATGCTGGCGTAGCGCATTTCCACGTTCTCACCTGGGTGGCCGGCCAGGGCACCAATGCGACGGCACCAACGACCGCCTCTTCGTCGACGCGGGCAACTCCCACTGCCACCGCCACCAACGAAATTGGCGGCACCAGCGGCATCGTCGTGGACAGCAACAGCGGCCAAGGCCAGGCTTCCAGCATCTACTTTGGGACACTGCAGCCGAGCGCCGCTTCGCCCTGTGGCGCCAACCTCTATTGCGCGGTGAAGCTCGCCCAGGGCACGCTGCAGTGAACCGGCAGACCAGCCAAACTTTTTCGCGCAATTCGGGGTTCCTGCGCAGGATGTCTCCGAGATAAACCAGGCACCCAGTTGCCTGAATGGTCTTACCAGAGGCTGGGAGAGGAGGAGTGTTGCAAAAAATCGAAAAAATCGGCCGATTCCGGCCGTGCCGGTGCTGATGGCAAACCGTCGGGAGTCCTCCGAAAAAGAATCGTTTCGCGAACAGGCGAGATGGCCGTACAATAGCGCCATTTTCGAGATCAAGAAGGAAATTCCGGATAACCTTAACGGTTAAGAAGAGCGCATAAAACGGGTGGTTAGGCTTGTCCTCGCCCGGGATTTGCCCGCGTTCATGCGTTTCTCGACGGCTCTGCACCATTCGCGTTGAGGACATTTTCGGTTTGATGACCGGTCGGCGTTTGGCGCCTGAGCAGAGAGTGTGGCAACTACAGATGTTGGATCGAGGCAAGTGATGCGGCGCCGAGGATCTGTTCATATTGTTGTTCTTCTCGCGGTATGTGCGGTTGCGATGTTGTTCAGCATTCCAATGTCTGGAGGGGGAAGGGATGTCTCCCACCGTGCCGTTCCGGAGTTCCACGATTGGAGCACGCGCCACGTCGTCTACTCGAGCCAGGGATTCCTCCCTGATCTGAATCTGGCAGGTTTAGATCCGCGCGCCTCCTTCAGTTGGCGCAGGCGTGCGCTCGACGACAGACGCCCTCGCGGGAGTCCAATTTCCCGGCCTCGGCCTAAACGTCGACCGAGAACGACCATGCACCGTGATTGGAGCATCAATCTTGGTACCGCGGGTACCGCGCCGGGCATGTTCCCCGCGAAATTCACCTTTGACGTGACGCAAGCTCCCAGTTGCGCTAACGACTATGTCGTCTACCCGATCGCCGCGAGGGGCAGCGCAACCCAGCCGAATCTGGTGGCCTTCAACAACCTTTACAGCGGCACTGCCGGGGGCACGGGCGTCTGCAATCGTACCGCGAGTGCGTCCGACGTCGGCACCTCCGCGACGGTTCTCTGGTCGTACAACATCCAGGGAATCGCCGGTGGCGGCGCTGTGCCGACCTCACCCGTGCTTTCCTACGACCACATTAACGCGAACTCCGGAACGAAGATAGCCTTCGTCGAGTCGGTCACAGGCAGCCCGGCTCACTTTCACGTGCTCGCCTGGAAATCCGGCGATGGGCAAAATGCCGGCGACGTGCAAAGCGTTCTGACACCCGCGACGATTAGCACTTTTTCTACGACGGCGCCCGTCGCGGGCAGCGGCACAGCGACCGACCTGGCGCTCGGCGTCTCCACCAGCGGCACTGACACACACTCTTCGCCGTTCGTGGACTACGACCGCGATGTCGCTTACGTCGGCAATGACCTGGGAGTTTTATACCGGATCAAGGATGTCTTCTGTACCTCGGTCACTTGTTCGGGTACGAATCCAGCGCCGAGTCTGGATGCAACCTGGGGCATCGGAGGCGCCGTAACAGTTTGCAGCGGAGCACTCACCGCCCCCGTCCTCGACTCCGTCACGCTTAATGTGTACGTCGGCTGCTCCGACGGCAAGCTCTATTCGATTTCGCAGTCCGGAACCATCCAGTCGATCGTGGTCGGCGATGGCATCGCCAGCATGACATATGGCGCCATCGTCGATGCGCCAGTCGTGGATAGCGTCAACGGCTTCGTCTACGCCGCCAGCGGTTCGGCAAACGGCGGCGCAAATGGCGTGATGGTCCAAGCCACCGTGACCTTCAGTTCCTCGGTCGCCGTACCCATTGGCGCAGGCAATCAGTGCAACGTGCACGCCCCTGTCTTCAATAACGCCTACTACACCAGTCCAACCGCGGCTGGCGCCATGCTTTATGTCGGAGGAGTCGCCGGCGCGGTTAGCCAACCTTGCTCGGCTAGCTCGACGACGAGCGGAAATGTCTTTATTTATGGTGTCACGTTTGGTGCGGGAGGAGTGATGACCTCGGGAGCACCGGCGAACAGTCTTAATGCTGGTGGTGGCCCCGGCGCCGAATGGGCTCCTCTGCTTGAATTTTATAACGCGACCACGGCCACCGATTGGCTGTTCGTCGCTGCTCTCCAAAGCAGCCAAACGAACATGGCTGCGGTGAACATCACCACGAGCGCTTTCGGAGCATTTGGCCCGTTTGTCGAATACGGCGCGGGCCCCAGCGGAATGATTGTGGATAACAACGCCAGCACAGCGACCTTCCCGCAGGCTGCCAGCATCTATTTCAATTCTCTGCAGCAGAATGCAGCCTGCAATAACAACACTCCCCCTACGGTATTGACGAACACCGGCGGGTGCGCCGTGAAACTGACTCAGGCGGCTCTGCAATGAAAACCATCGCCCCAGGCTGCCGCGCGTTGTGAAACCGGCGGGCCGGTGAAGCAAATAAGAATCGTCAAGCCATCGCTCGAACATGCGAACCTGCTAACCAGCCAAACTTTTTTGCGCAACTCGGGTTATGAACTGTGGGTAGGGTGCTTGCCACGCCAGCCTGTCACATTGCCATGAGCGGGTCGCCACCACCAAGACACGAGCGAGCCGGCGCGCCGACGCTACGCCGAACGGTTAGCGCGCTGGTTGCACTGCTGTCTCTCGGCCTGCCTGCAAGCCCGGTCCGCGCCCAGCAAATTCCCACGTTCTCCTCCAACGTCAAGGTAGTGAACGTTCCAGCGACGGTGCGAACCAAGAAGGGGGAGATTGTCCGAGACCTCACCAAGGATGATTTCACGGTGTCGGAAGATGGGCGTCCACAAACGATCAAGTATTTTGCCAAGGAAAGCGATCTTCCGCTTTCGATTGGCTTGCTGGTCGACACCAGCCTGAGCCAGAGGCGGCTGATTGACCAGGAGCGCAGCGCCAGCTTCTCGTTTCTACGTCAAATGCTGCGGGAGGATAAGGACCGGGCCTTCGTCATTCACTTCGAAGGCGAGGTGGAACTGCTCCAGGACCTGACCTCGTCCCGGCAAAAACTAGAGTCGGCCCTGAACGCGCTGGAGACGCCCCAGCAGGTCCGAAGAGGAGGAGGCGGCGGGTGGCCGGGATCGGGGCGCAGGGGCGCCGCACATGGGACCGGTGGGACCGCGCTCTATGACGCGGTATTCCTGGCTTCCGATGAGGTGATCAGAAAACAGGAGGGCAGGAAGGCGCTCATCATCCTCTCCGATGGCGTGGACAACGCCAGTCGAGTCTCGCTGGAACGGGCGATTGAATCGGCGCAGCGCGCCGACACCATGGTGTACTCCATCCTGTTTGCCGATGAGGAGGGGTACGGAGGAGGCTGGGGCAGGATAGGCGGGGGGATGGGCAGGCGCGGCGGCGGCTATCCCAGATATCCCCAACCTCAATCGTCCACGGCGGACGGCAAGAAGGTGCTGGAAAGGATATCCAGGGAAACCGGCGCCCACTTGTTCGAGGTTTCCAAGAAGCTGCCGATCAACGAAATCTACGCCCGCATTCAAGAAGAACTGCGCAACCAATACAGCCTCGGATACACTCCCGATCGCATCGAAGGCGGCTATCACAAGATTCATCTTGCGACCAAGCAGAAAGACCTGATCGTGCAGGCGCGAGACGGCTATTACGCGCAGCCGTAGTCCTCGCTTACACTAGATGGTGCTATGAAGGGAATAGAAAATCGCCTGCCTGGGCGCGGCGGTGTTGCGGCCGCGCTGATCGTTTTCCTTGTCACCTGCCTGGCGCTGATCGCCGCGGCCCAGAGCGGGGGGAAGGCGATACCGTCTTCCGAATTGCCATCGGGCAGCGCGGAGTTGATCCAGCCCGAAGAGCTGCTCAAGACGCTTTCGTCGCGCGGTGCCAAATCGCTGGTTCTGTATGTTGGCCCGCGCTTCCTTTACGCGCAAGCGCATATACCCGGTGCGGAATTTATCGGGCCGGCCTCAGACCCGCAAGCGCTTGATCGTCTGCGAAAACGGGCTGCGGCACTGCCGAAAAATGCGCGCATCGTGCTGTACTGCGGATGTTGCCCGTGGGAACACTGTCCCAATATCCGGCCAGCGTTCCAAGAACTTCAGAAGATGGGGTTTAGGAATGTGAAGGCGTTGTATTTGGCGAACAGCTTCGGCGCCAACTGGGCGGAGAAGGGGTATCCGGTGGAGAAGGGTGAAGCGCGATAGGTGATGAGGAAGGCCGCTATCATCGTCGCTGCCGTCGGCTTCATCATTGCTCTCTACGTTGGGACGCGCCGCCACGCCGGGGACCGCAAAGCTGTTGCCGAGCCCAACTCCGCGTCCGCGATGGCGCCCGCGCTGTCCCTGGTGGACCTTGGTGGAAACAAAATCGAGACCGCGAGCTACCGGGGCAATGTCGTGCTCATTAATTTCTGGGCGGCGTGGTGCACCCCGTGCGCGCAGGAGATTCCGCAGTTTGTAGCCTTCCAGGACAGGTACCGCGGGCAGGGATTTCAGATCCTCGGCATTTCCATGGAGGACCAGGAGAGCGCGCTGCGCCGGTTTTACGCAACATACAAGATGAATTATCCGGTGGTGATCGGGAACCAACGGATCGCGCAGGATTACGGCGGCATCTTGGGGCTGCCGACATCGTTTCTCGTCGGGCGCGACGGCCGCATCCAACAGAAGTATGCCGGCGTGACCGATTTCGCCCGGCTGGAGCACGATATTGTGGCACTTTTGCAGGCGGGCAAGTAGCGGTGTACGGCCTGGGTTGAACCCCTTAAGCCGGCAGGCAAGGAACTTTTGTGTCTTGCCGGGGTTAAAAGTTCGTAGCAACCGTTTTCCGGGCTCCGGTGGTGTTGTAGGCTTGTGGCAGAGGGTTTCGGTGCCGCGCCGGGGCCAGTCAGGGGTGACGTTATGACGATGAAGCGGGTATCCATTCTTCTTTTTCTGGCCGCGGTGGTGCTGGCCCTGGCGGTGGGTTGCAGCCGTGCACGCAGCGACGCGCAGATCATCGGCGAGGTCGTAACCAAGATCAACGCCGATCCCAAGATTTCCGAGAAGCATGTCTCGGTCATGTCCAGCAACGGCGTGGTGACGCTGAGCGGCTCGGCCGTGACAGAGGAGGAACGCGCCCAGGCCGCCAATGACGCCGCGCAGGTCGAGGGAGTGAAGACCGTTGTCAACAACCTCCTGCTGGACGCGCCGCCCTCGATGCAGGCCAGCGCGCTGCCGCCCGCGGTGGATGAAAAGGTGGAGAAGCCGGCCGCGCGGACGGCGTCGCCTTCACGCCCCGGCAAGAAGCCCTCGGCCTATCGCGAGCGTCGCCAGGAAAGTGCTTCGGCGCGCAACGCGGCCAACGACATGCCGATCATCTCATCCGGCCCCAGCGTGAACACCCCCATGGTTGCCATGGCTCCCATGCCTACGTCGAGCGCTCCCGCAGTTCCGCCGCCTCCGCCACCGCCGACGCCGGTTACGATCGAAAGCGGCACCGTGCTCAACATACGTATGATTGACCCGGTGGACACTGGCAAGAACCACGCCGGCGACAGCTTCCGCGCCACCCTGGATTCGCCGATTACGGTCGGCGATAAGGTCGTGATTCCGGAAGGAGCTGACGTGGTCGGCCGGATCGCCGACCTTAAAGATGCGGGACATTTTGCCGGCCAGCCGGAGTTGGCACTCGAGCTAAGCAGTCTGTCGGTGAATGGCCGCAAGTACACGCTGCACACCAACCAGTACTCGCGCCAGGGGAAGTCCCGCGGCGCCAGTACCGCCAAGAAAGTAGGCGCCGGGGCGGCTATCGGCGCCATCATCGGCGGGATTGCCGGCGGAGGCAAGGGCGCTGCCATCGGCGCGGCCACCGGGGCCGGCGTCGGCGGCGGGGCGCAGGCCGTCACCAAGCCGGAGGAGGTGCGGGTGGATTCGGAAGCGCTGCTCAGTTTCCGCCTGGAGAGCCCGCTGACCTTGATGCCGGTGTCCAACCTCCAGCGGCCGCGCAACAATTACAGTGGCACCTATAATGCGCCTCCGCCGCCGGACAACAACGACGACGACATCATCGATTACTCCGACAATTCCAATAGCAACAGCAACTCGAACCGGCCGGTGCTGAAGCGCCGGCCCGGCACGACCGATCAGAGCGGCAACAATCCGCCGCAGTAGCGCGTTTGTGGCACACGCGCCCTCGCGTGTGCCGGGCTTCAGCCGCTGAGGTGGAAGTGCCGAGCGCAACCTGTCCCGATGCGCAGCGAGGGAGCCCGGCGAATAAGGCCGCTTGGGATCCTGTGGCTTCAGCCGCAGAAGTGAAGTCCCGCCAGGGACGGCAGTTCACAGCCCGGGACGTCAGTCCCGGGGACAGGTCCAACTTACGACCGGAGTCCCGTAGGGACGGCACCTAAATCTATTCACCCCGCAGTGGACCAAAACACCAAAGGCCTGACTCACAACTCACAACCCGCACGGAAAAACCTCTCCGCCACCCGCGTTACTCGATGCTAAACTCCGCCCCAAGCATGTTGAGGCGCTTGCGCGGCGTCTGAGCCGCGCGCCGAAATCCTGAGCGAAGCGAAGGACCTGTTGCTCCACATTGCCATCAAGCCCGCCGATAAGCTCATCAAGGGCTATTACGACGTTCTCGGCGGCCTCGGTCAGCTCCATTTCGACCACGAAGGCGCCGTGCGCACCGCCTTCCATGACGTGCTAGCCGGCTACGGCAAGAAATTGCATTGGACGCTCGTTGACGAGTACCCGATGAAGGGCCGCCAGGGCCGGATCGCCATTGACGGCGCCCTCCTCGACGAATGGAAACAGCGCCACGGCTTCTGGGAAGCCAAGGACATCCACGACCAACTCGAACGCGAGATCCGCAAGAAGATCGAGCAGGGATATCCAACCACCAACACCATCTTCCAAATGCCCGAGCGCGCCATCCTCTACCAGAAGGGTGTACCGATAGGGCTCAACGAAGACATACGCGATGCCAAGAACCTTGTCGAACTGCTAAGGAACTTTTTCGAGTACCGCGAGCCCGACCACGAGGAATGGGACGCTGCCGTCGCCGAGTTCAAGCTCCGCATTCCCGAACTCGCCGAGCGCGCCAAGCAGCTCATTGACGCCGAGCACAAATCCAACCGCGCTTTCCGCGACAGCTTCGAGGCCTTCTACGCCCTCTGCCGTCAGGCCATCAATCCCAACCTTACTCGGGATGCGGTCGAGAAGATGCTCATCCAGCACCTGCTCACCGAGCGCATCTTCCGCCGCGTCTTCCACGCCGAGGAATTCCGCAGCCGCAACGTCATCGCCGCCGAGATCGAGAAGGTCATCACCTCCATGACCTCTCGCCAATTCTCGCGCGACCAGTTCCTCTCCGACCTCGACCGCTTCTATAAAGCCATCGAGCGCGCCGCCGAAGACAAGGACGACTACTCCGAAAAGCAGGCCTTCCTCAACACCGTTTACGAGCGCTTCTTCCAAGGCTACTCCCCCAAGGAAGCCGACACCCACGGCATCGTCTACACTCCGCAGCCCATCGTGGACTTCATGGTCCGCTCCGTCGAGGACATCCTCAAGAAGGAGTTCGGCCGCTCGCTCGCCGACCGCAACGTCCACATCCTCGACCCCTTCGTCGGCACCGGCAATTTCATCACGCGCGTCATGCGCCAGATCGCCGAAACCGACAAGGGCGCTCTCCCCTACAAGTACGAAAACGAACTCCACTGCAACGAGGTCATGCTGCTGCCTTACTACATCGCCAGCATGAATATCGAGCACGAGTACCTCGCCCAAACCGGCGAGTACAAGCCTTTTGATGGCATCTGCCTGGTGGACACGTTCGAACTGGCCGAACCCGAACAGGGCGGCCTGGAGTTCATGACCGAGGAGAACACCGAGCGCGTCAAACGCCAGAAGCAAGCGCCGATCTTCGTGATCATCGGCAATCCGCCGTATAACATGGGCCAAGTGAACGAGAACGACGAGAATAAGAACCGGTCCTACCCGACACTTGACGCCCGGGTTGCAGATACGTACACCGCGCGTTCGCTAGCTACACTCCGAAATAAATTGCTCGACCCATACGTGAAAGCTTTTCGGTGGGCAAGCGACAGGGTTCGCGAAGAAGGCGTTGTCTGCTTTGTCTCCAACAACAGCTTTCTTGACAACGTGGCGTTTGATGGGATGCGAGCGTGCCTCGAAACTGATTTCGACGCGGTCTACCATTTGAATCTGAAGGGCAATGCTCACACCTCGGGTACCCGGCGAAAAGCTGAAGCCGGAAACATTTTCGATGATCAAATCCGTGTCGGCGTCGGCATCACCGTTCTCGTCAGAAAATCGCCCCACACTAGGCCTGCAACAATACAGGTGTATTCCGTTGACGACTTTTGGACCTCGGAACAGAAGCGCGATCTCCTCATCGCACAACGGAGCTTCACTCGTATCGCGCTGCAACCTGTAGCGCCTGATGAGCACCACAACTGGATCAACAAAGGTGTGGATGAATTCAAGGCTCTCATTCCATTCGCTGGCAAAACAGCGAAGCACGGCGGCTCTCTCGACTCAGTTTTTTCACTGTATTCGCTGGGGGTTGCGACAAACAGAGATGTTTATGCGTTCAACTTCCAATTCGAACAATTAGCTTCTGCTGTAAGCGGGATGTTGCAGGCTTACGAAGAGGCTGTAGCCATCAAGACACTGGACCCGCAGCGACCAGTCGAAGCGTTGGTTGACACGAATGACAAGCGCATCAAGTGGACGCGCCAGACGAAGGCCGCTTTGGGGAACCTGAAACAAACCGCGATACGACGGGAGTGTTTCCGGAACGCGCTCTACAGGCCATTTACCAGCTGTTTCCTGTATTTCGACGATTTCTGGAATGAAGAGCAGTACCGGATTCCAACGATATTCCCAACCCCGCAATCGGAAACTGAAAATGTTGCCATAGTCGCCAGCGTCATAGGCTTCAGGGCTCCCTTCACAACGTTCGCGACTTCTAGGATCCCCGAACTGCATTTCGGTTGCAGCACAGATGGTTTCCAGTGCTTCCCCTTCTACACCTACTCCGAAGACGGCCCCAACCGCCGCGAGAACATCACCGACTGGGCCCTCGAACAGTTCCGCTCCCACTACCACGACCCCTCCATCTCCAAGTGGGACATCTTCCACTACATTTACGCCGTCCTCCACCACCCCGAGTACCGCTCCCGCTACGCCGCCAACCTCAAGCGCGAACTCCCCCGCATCCCCTTCCTCGCCGCCGCCGCCGCACCCGCAGATGCTTCTTTGAAGGGGCACGACTTTAGTCGTGCCGAAAAGACCGCTCCCACTCCTCCGGCTTCAGCCGCTGAGGGAACGTCCTCTTCGGCCTCTGTGCCCTCTGTGGTTAATGTTTTTCGCTCGTTCGTCGCCGCCGGCCAACGCCTCGCCGACATCCACGTCCACTACGAACAACAACCCGAATACCCACTGGAAAAACTCTGGAAACCCACCGCCAAGCTCGACTACCGCGTCACCAAAATGCGCCTCTCGAACAAAGACAAATCCACCCTCTTCTACAACGACGCCCTCACCCTCAAAGGCATTCCTCTCGAAACCTACGACTACCGCCTCGGCAACCGCTCCGCCCTGGAATGGATCATTGACCAGTACCAGGTCTCCACCGACAAGCGCTCCGGCATCACCAACGACCCCAACCGCCCCGACGACCGCGAATACATCCTCCGCCTTATCGGCCAGGTCATCACCGTCTCGCTCGAAACCGTCCAGATCGTCAAATCACTTCCCGAATTTATCCTCGCCGACAAAGCAGGTGCAGTGAGCAGTGGCAGCTAGCCGACAGAGAGGACGCCGATTAACCGACAACCCATGCCCAGTTCTGCAAGCCGCACAAAACGCGCAGCAAATTTTTCTTGCTTGTCACAGACTTCTCTCTCCCAACCCGCTAACCTGTTTCTGCGCACAATGCGCCGGATGTGGTTGTGTCGTTCACGACCACTGTTTAGTTCTTTGACAATATGCACTACGCGCCGGCAGCCGCCAAAGTTACCTCAACGGTACACACCACCGCTCTAGGTAACCCTCGGTTACCGGTCGGTATCGCGACGGTATCCGTGAATGTCGTTTCGCCCGCAACTGCTTCTTGCCGTGAGCCTTGCTCCTTATGCCCTGAGCCTGATGGGGGAGGGGGGTGGGTAAACACCCGGCGAGCGGCGTTATTACCTGCGAAGTTAAGCTTGGCCGCACCCGTTGAGTCGCAATTGGGTTGGAAAGCGTGCTCGCGCAGTGCGAACACCGGCGTTGGCTCAATAGGCTTTATCGATCACGACATCAATCTTGCTCGAGCCTACGGGGACGGGGTTACTCGCATAGGAGCCGCCGAACGTGCCGGGGCGCGGCGGCCCTACCATGCCGGCAGGATCAATGCGCGCGACAACGTACATTCTCCCCTCGAACGATGAGCCCACGAGAGTGATGTCGTCGGCTGTGAGCTTGTACGGGTAGGGAAATGTCGCTCCGGCTTCCCGCTTGACCACCAGCGCAGGCCTTGTCGGATCGGGCGTGGTCGAAGCAGTAATCATCAGCAGGGGCGCCGGCCCCACTTTGTCCTTTAATTCCGGACTGATGGTGATCGTTCCCGAGATCGCGCCACCTCCGGCGCCGGCTGCCGCCGTTGAAGTGTTCTGCTCAGGCTTCTTGCTGCAGCCGATCAGCCCGGCCACCAGGGCAAAAAGTATGACGGCCATCATCAGGTTTCGCCTGCGACTCCTCCGCGCTCCCACTTGGACCTCCTTTAACCCTTGACCGCGCCGGTCATACCCGCCACATAATGCTCGACGAAGAACGAATAGATCAGGGCCACCGGTACCGAGCCCAGCAGGGCGCCGGACATCAGCTCTCCCCAGTAAAAGACATCGCCCTTGATCAACTCGCTGACCACTCCTACTGGCACCGTCTTGTTGCTGGCATCATAGATCATGATCAGCGCATACAGGAACTCATTCGCCGACAGCGTAAACGCGAACATCCCGGCCGACAGCACACCCGGCAACGCCAGCGGAAGCACAATCTTGAACATCGCCTGGATCCGCGTCGCTCCGTCTACCATCGCTGCCTCTTCCAGCTCCTTTGGTATCGTCCGGAAATAGCCCGTCAGCAGCCATGTGCAGAAGGGAACCTGGAAGGTGGGATAGGCAACAATCAGCGCCCACGGCGAGTTCAGCAGGTTGGTGTGCAGCAGGGGCAGATTGCCGATCACGTCGGAGAGCGGGATGAAGAGCAGCGTGGGCGGCACCAGGTAGGTGATGAAGATAAGAATGCCCAGAGTGTTTGCGCCTCGGAAATTGAGGCGCGCCAGCGCATAGGCGGACGTAATCCCCGCGAACAGCGAGATGGCCGTGGAAACGAATGCCACCAGCAGCGTGTTCTCCAGCCAGCGGACGAACAGCGTGTCCCGCAGCAGGACCCGCCAATGGTAGGCGCAGTTGTCCATCAGCGCCGCTCCGTCGAAGTGCCGCGTGCGCACTTGTTCGACCACCGTCGCCGTGCAGGTCACCGGGATGTACGGATTGACCTCGCGTTTGTAGGTTTCTTGCGTTGACTTGATCGACGTTACAAACATCCAGTAGAAGGGGAACAGGGCGAAGAGAACAAAAAAGAAAAGCGGCAGATGAAAAAACGCCAGCCGCTTGGCAAAGGTTTCGCCGACCACTTTGCTCGCCATGCTATGCCTTCTCCCGCCGCAGGTATACGAGCTGGAAGATGATCACGACGGCCAGGAACGGAAGCATGAAGAGCGAAATGGCCGCCCCCAGTCCCAGCCGCGACCCGACCATGGCCACCTGGTACGCGTAGGTGGCAAACAGGTGCGTGCTGTTCGCCGGTCCCCCGCGCGTAAGCACGTAGACGATCTGGAAGTCGGAGAAGGTCACAATCACGGAAAAGACCAGGACGACGATCATGATGGGCTTGATGCCCGGCAGCGTCACATGCCAGAAGCGCTGCCAGCCGCTGGCGCCGTCGATCATCGCCGCCTCGTAAAGCTCCGGGCTGATCGTCTGCAGGCCGGCGAGAAAAGAGATGGCGAAGAACGGCGTGCCGCGCCAGATATTCACGAACGTAACCGATGCCAGCGCCAGCGTGGGATCGGCCAGCCAGAGCGGTCCCCTGACGGATCCCCACCCCATCCAGCCGTAAACATGCCGCAGCGTCCAATTGATCACGCTGAAGTCGGGGTCAAAGATCCACAGGAAGGCGATCGTGCTCAGCACGGTGGGCACGATCCACGGCAGCAGTACGGCGGCACGCACGATCCGCTGCAGGCGGACCATCCGGTTGAGCAGGACAGCCAGCCACATACCCAGGGCCCACTTGACTACCGTCGCGACGCCCGTATAGGCGAAGCTGTTCCACACTGTGGTCCGGAAAATCGCATCCTTCGTCACCAGGTCTACGTAATTGCCCAACCCGACGAACTTCACCTGCGACCACGCCATGCCGATCTGCTTGTTGGTGAGGCTCATCCAGACGCCCCAGGCGAACGGATAGGCGATGAAGAACAGGATGATAAACCCGGCTGGCATCATCAGCAGGTAGCCAAGCACATCAGGCCGCTCCAGCATTTCTAGAGCGGCCTTGTTCCTGCCTCTTCCTGGCTTCCCTGGTCCTTGCTCGGGATGCGATTTTTCCCTGCCGGCCTGGGGCACGGTTGTCGCCGCGTCATGCTCCATAGATCGTCTTGAGCTGACCATCGGCCCACTTCAGCGATTCCTCCGGCGTCATCTTCCCGGTCGCCACATTCGCCAGCATGTCAATGAGCACGTAATTCTGTACCACCCGCGCTGCGCTGGCGTCGGCGGCGCCTTTCCAGCCGACGTGCTGAGCTTCCAGGAGATGGTCCCGGTAAGGCTTCAGCGCCGGGAACATGTCCCACATCGCGTCCTTCATGTAGTCCTTCAGAGCAGCCGCCTGGTAGGCCTGGCCGCGCCGCAGGTACTTCGTAAACTGCTCCTTGTCCATCAGCCAGCGGATGAATTCCTTGGCGATGTCCGCGTTCTTGGAGTATTTGGGAATCGCCAGTTGCTGGCTGTAATGGTAGTGGAAGATGCCCGCGGGACCGGCAGGGTTCGCCACGTGCAGGATGTCGTTGACCAGCGGTGTGCCTTTGTCGTCCAGGATCACCTGGTTCGACGCCGTCAGGTAGATGCTGGGCGCATTATTGGTCGCGGTGACCGATCCCGCGAGAAACGCGCGATTGTTAGCGGAATCGTCCCACCCCGCGCCCGCCGGATCCATGGCATCGTCCCAGAACGCCTTGAAAAACTTTAGTGCCTCCAGCGTCTGCTTGCTGTTGATGGTGACTCGACCCTTTTCGTCGCGTTCCGCAACCCCGTAGCTCCACAAGTACGGATATGCGAAGTCGACTGCATCGCCGAAGGTGTGGCCGACCGTTTGGCCGATGGGGTGCCCGGCCGCCTTCCACTTTTTCCCTTCGCGCCGCAGCTCCTCCCAGGTCTTGGGCCACTGCGTCGTCCCCGCGGCCTTCATGTACGAAGAGCGCACCACGAAAATGTTGGGAACGATGGTGTGCGGGACCGCGTTGAACTTTCCGTTCAGCATCGCATCCGCCTTGGCGTAGGGGATGTATCCGCCATACTTGGACTCCAGCGCGGTGCAGATGTCGGTGACGTCAACCAGCGAATCCCCATACTGGTTTTGCCAGTTGTGGAAGAACTGAATGATATCCGCCCCTTGTTTGCTCTCGATGGCGGCGGCAGCTCGGGCGGGAATGTCATTGGCGTTGATCTGTTCGATCTTGACCTTGACTTTGCTTTGCTTGCTCCACTCGTCGCCCTGGCGCAGGATTTCGACATCGGCCGGCGGCGAGAAATTCTTCCATAGCAGGAAATGGAGCGACCTCTCCTGCGCGAAGGCTGGAGCCTTCCCTAATACTCCGGCGCCCACCACGGACGCTCCCGCCATGCCGGCGATTTTGACAAAGTCGCGGCGCGTGATTCCTCGATTACGGTTTGCTTTTTTCTTCGCCATCACATTCCTCCTTGTGAGCCCAAGGAGCCCTTGGACGCCTTCATCTGCACTGATCAATGTACGAGACAGAGTTATGGGCCGGACATTTCAAGCCCTCACCCACTGAAGGCGTTCTGTGCGGCATGGTATATGCTGTTTGCAAACGATTTGTCAATCGAAACTACATAGTCATCTCGGGAAGAACACACATGGGGCGCGGGTTTTGGCGCAGCAACCTCGCGAGTGTGCGTGCCGCGGGTCTCAAGCGATAACCGACAACCGTTTCTATGTCACAATCTGCCTGCATGTCGCTAGTGGATGCCTTCGAAAAATCGGTCACCGCTGCTGCTGCTACCGTTGAATGTGTCGCCCGCGATGCGGAACAGATCGCGGTCGCGGTCGCTCGCATTGCTCCCGCCGGCCCCCTGGCCGTCGCTGAACCTCTTTGTCTGCCGTCGAGTTTGTTCGACGCCTGCCGCCGTCTTCCCGGCGCCTTCGATGCCCGCAGCCGCAAGGCGATGGACGACTGCGCGGTTGGCATTACCGATGCCTTCGCCGGTGTGGCGCACAGCGGTTCCATCTGTGTCTGCATTGATCACGAATACGCCGGCTACGTCAGCCTGCTCTCGCGTTTCCACGTGGCTGTGCTGGCGGCGGAGAACATCGTCGAGCGTCCCGGCGACCTGTTTCGTCCCGACTGCCTTAACGGCGACGGCCTGCGGCACAACTTTGTCTTTATTACCGGGCCCAGCGCCACTGCCGACATGGGACCGCTGGTCCGAGGCGTGCACGGGCCGCATCGTCTGCACGTAATCGTGGTATAGCCTATGCCTGCACCGGCACAAGCACCCGAGTCGCCGCGCGTGGTCGCCAACAAGAGCTCCAAGCGCACGCTGCTGGCTGCCATCCGCATGGCGCTGCGCATCGAAAGCTCCGCGGTGCGCCACAACACGCAAACTTTCAATCGCAACCGCTACGCCGCCACCGGCGCCCTGAGCGATTACGAGCAGCTCAAGGACCGAGCCCGCGCCATCAAGGAACGCGCCATCGCCAGCACCCCTGAACTGCTGGCGACGCTCGATGCGAGTGTGAAGCACAACGGCGGACACTTTTATCTGGCGAAGGATGCGGCTGACGCTACCCGCTACATCGCCGACGTCTGCGGCCGCGCCGGAGTTCGCCTCGTCGTCAAAGGCAAGAGCATGACCTCGGAAGAGGCTGGGGTGAACCATGTCCTGCAGGCGCGCGGAATCGAAGTCGCGGAGACCGACCTCGCGGAATTTATTCTCCAGGTCGCCGACGAGCAGCCCTCGCACATCATCGCGCCCGCCATCCACTTCAGCCGCGAGCGCATTACCGCGCTCTTCAAAAGCCGCCTTAAGACCGATCTACCGCTCGATTCAGGTGAGGAACTGACCCGTTTTGCCCGCGAGCATCTGCGGCAGAAGTTCCTGGCTGCCGACGCCGGTATTTCGGGCGCCAATCTCATCGCCGCCGACTCCGGCTCCATCGTTCTGGTCGAGAGCGAGGGTAACATTCGCATGACCTCGCTGCTCCCGCCGCTGCACATCGCCATTGCCGGCGTGGAGAAAGTTCTGCCCTCGCGCGCCGACTTCGCGCCCTTCCTTGAACTGCTCGCCGCCAGCGCTACCGGGCAAAAGCTCTCCTCTTATACCAGCATCATCACGCCGCCACTCGATGCCGCGCCCGTCCTCACCAACAGCGACGTTGCGCCGCGCCGCGAGTTCCATCTCGTGCTGCTGGACAACGGCCGCATGACGATGCGCCAAGACCCCGTGTTGCACGAGGCGCTCTACTGCATCCGTTGCAGCGCCTGCCTGAATTCCTGCGCCAATTTCCAGACCGTCGGCGGACACGCTTTCGGCGGCGAAACTTATTCCGGCGGCATCGGCGGCTCTTGGGAAGCCGGCACGCGCTCGCTCGACGCTGCCCGCTTCAATGAACTTTGCACCGGCTGCTCACGCTGCGTTTCGCAGTGTCCCGTGCGTATTGATATCCCGTTCCTCAACTCGACCCTGCGCCAGCGGCTCAACCAGCGTGACGCCGGGAAAATCGCGCAACTCTTCTCCACCGCGCTGAGCAGCGGCCATCGAGAGCCGGTAGACGTCGCCCCGTTGCAAAAGCTCTTCTTCGGCCACTACGATTTATTCGGCAAGTGGGGTTCGCTGTTGGCGCCGTTCTCCAACTGGATTAACGCGGTTCCGCTGACCCGCTCCGTGATGGAAAAATTCGTCGGTCTTGATCGCCGCCGCGAGTTGCCGCCGTTTGTCAAGCCCACGCTGGTGGAAGCGTGGGGGCAGCGGCCGGGGTCCCAGGCGTTAGCGGGGGTGGCGGAACCAGCCGCCCGCGCCGTCCTCTTCGCCGACATCTTCACCAACTACGGCTCTCCCTCACGTGGCCTGGCGACACTAGAAGTGTTCCAATCGCTCGGCATTGACCTGGTGGTCAGCGAAACCTGCGCCGACGGTCGCGCCCCGCTCTCGCAGGGCCTGATCGCCATCGCCGCCGAGCAGGCCCGCCGCACCGCCGAGCGGTTGCGCCAGTACATCAAGGACGACCGCGACATTGTCGTGATCGAACCCAGCGTACTGGCCATGTTCCGCCTCGATTACCGCCGCCTGCTGACCGATGGCGAGGGTCAGCTCCTCTTCCAGATGCTCCGCGACCACAGCTTCGACGCCGTCGAATACCTCTGGAGCTTCATCCAGGGCGTCGGCCTGGACGCCGCCCAGCTGTTTCCCGCCTCACGCCATCCGCTGGGCACGCGCCTCTTCTATCACTCCCATTGCCAGCAGAAGACAGTCGGCAGCGCGCTCGCAACCGAAGCCCTGCTCCGCGCCGCGGGTTTTGACGTCGCCACCTCGCGTGTCGAGTGCTGCGGCATGGCTGGCAGCTTCGGCTATAAGAAGGAGTATTACGACCTCAGCATGGCGGTCGGCCAGGACCTGTTTCAGCAAGTCGCCGAAGCGGAGGCTGACGGTTCCCGTGTCCTGGTCGCCACCGGAACCTCCTGCCACGAGCAACTCGCCGCAGGACTGAAGCGTGACGTCCTCTACCCCACCGAGCTGTTGGCCGCGCTAGTCCCAAAGCCGGAATCCCAAAACCGAAAACCAGCTGCCTGCCTCGCCTGAGCTTGCAGCTTTCGGCTTGGCGTCATATCATCCGCCACTGCACCAAGTCCGCGGCCCACTTTTGTGTGTATCTACTTCCAAAGCTCCAAGAGAGGGAATCGTGAACACTCGCCTCGTTCGATCACTCTGCCTAGCTGTCGCCAGTTGCATCCTCGTCCCCGCTACCTTTGTCTCCACCGCGTGGAGCCAGACGGAAATCAAGATCGGCGTGATCATGCCCATCACCGGCCGCGAAGCCAAGCCCGGCCAATTCCAGAAGGAGGGCCTCGAACTCGCCTTCAAGCAAATTAACGATCAGGGTGGCGTGTTCGTGAAGAGCTTGAAGAAAAAGCTGCCCATCAAGGAAGTGTTTTACGATGACGGCTCCGATCAGGCCAAGTCCACTTCGCTGGTCGAGCGCGCCATCAGCTCCGATGGCGTGACGGCCGTGCTCGGCGGCTATTCCACGGTGCTCGGGGAAGCTGAATCGGTGATGCCGGACCGCTACAAGACCCCCTGGATCACTCCCGGCGCCGCCGCTTCCTCCATCTTCGCCAAGGGCTACAAGTACACCTTCGGCACTCTCAGCCCGGTGGACTCACTGGGCGTTACCACCGGTGAATACCTGGGCTCGCTGATGGATTCCGGCAAGCTGAAGAAAGGCTTGAAGGTTGCCCTTGCGGTGGAGAACACCGACCACGGCGTGGACTACGTCAAGGGCATTCAGGAGTGGGCGAGCAAGCACCCCGGCTACTACACCGTCGTTTTCAATGAGCGCTTTGATCTCGGCTCGCCCGACTTCACCGCCCTGCTGCAGAAGGTGAAGAACGCTCACGCCGACATGTTCCTCTCCGACGCGCACTTGCAGGATTACATCACCATGCAGCGCCAGTACCTGCAAGGCGGCATGTACCATCAGATGGTCAGCTACGGCGCCCGCGGACCGGAATCCGACGCTCGCAAAGCGCTCGGTGACGGCACCAACTACATCTTCGCCGGCGTCTGGTGGTCCTCGGACCTGCCCTACCCGCAGGCGAAGAAGTTCATCCAGGACTACAAGCAGGCCACCGGCCGCAATCCCGACTCCTGGTACGCCGCCACCGCCTACGACGCCGCGCGGATTCTGGTGGCCGCCATCGAAAAGGCCGGCTCACTCAATAAGGACGCTATCCGTTACCAGCTCAAAACCGTGCAGCTCAAAGATTCCATCCTGCCCGGCCAATTGTTGAAGTTCGGTGCCAACGGCCAGGCCAATCTGCCCTTCGTGATCGTGCAGACCAAGCCCGGCGGCAAGACCGACATCGTTTATCCCAAAGACGCGGCAACGGGCGAATCCGTAGCCCCCATGCCGAAGAGATGACACGCTCATGACCCTGGTGGACTTCGCCAACTTGCTCGTCGCCGCTGTGCTGCTGGCGGGCATCTACGCTGTGATGTCGGTCGGCATGACCGTCATCTATGGCGTGATGAAGATCGTGAACCTCGCGCACGCTGGGTTCATGATGCTGGGCGCCTACTTCGCCATGGAACTGTTCGAGCGCCTCCACCTCGACCCAATCGTGGCGGCGCTCGCCGTTTTTCCCATCATGGTCGTGGTCGGCATCGCCGTGTACTACCTCCTGGTGCGCTGGCTGCCGCAATCGGACAAACCCACGCTGCCCTCGCTCCTGCTCATGTTCGGCCTGTGGCTTGTGCTGCAAAACCTCGGCTACGTCTTCTGGGGCAACGAGGACCGGTCGATCTTCACGCCGCGAACCTTCGACGTGATCCACGCCGGTCCCATCATCCTTCCCACCATTCGCGTTTACGTATTCGCGGCTGGCGCAGGATGTGTCCTGCTGCTGGAAGGGCTGCTGAACTGGACATGGTTTGGCCGCGCGCTGCGTGCTCTCGTGCAGAACCGCTACGCCGGCCAGATCGTGGGTGTGGACGACCAAAAAATCGCCGCACTGACCTTTGGCCTGGGCATCGGATTCGCCGGGCTAGCCGGCGCCTTGCTCGCCAGCCTCTATTCTTTTAATCCCGATTTCGGCCGGCCTTTCCTGATCCGCGCTTTCGTCATCATTGTGCTCGGCGGTCTGGAGTCGGTTTCCGGCGTCGCCATCGGCGCGCTCGTCCTCGCGCTGGTGGAGAGCTTTGCCATCATCTGGCTTCCCGCCGGCTACCAGCTCGCAGTTTCCTTCGGCATGCTGGTGGTCGTGCTGATTGTCCTGCCCGGCGGGATCGCCAGTTTGATCGGACGGGTCAGGCGGCTGGCATGACCCGCGCCCGGCTCTGGAGCTTTCTCCCGCCCATCGTGTTGCTGGGCGCATTACTGCTGCTGCCTACCTTTGGCATTCAGCCCAATGCCGTCCGCCTCCTGTTCGTCACCTTCGTCTGGATGACCGCCAGCATTGCCTGGAATCTGCTGGGAGGATTTGCGGGCCAGGTCTCCTTCGGCTTCGCCGTTTTCTACGGGGTGGGCGCCTACACCGCCGCCATCTTGATTGACGGCGGCCGCATGCACCCGTATCTGGCATTCGTCGCCGCCGGCATGGCCGCCGCTATCGCCTCGGTGCTGATCGGTCTGCCGACGTTTCGCCTGCGCGGTCCTTATTTCGCCATCGCCACCATCGGCGTCAGCGAAACCGTCCGCGTCGTCGCCACCAACTTGGAGTTCACCGGCGGCGCCAGCGGCTACCGGATCACCGAGCCGCGTCCTTTCAATCAGGCCGAGCATTACTACACTGCGCTCATCGTCGCCGCACTCGCGTTTGCCGTTTCCCTGTTCATCTCTCGCCACAAGTTCGGTCTCGGGCTCATCGCCATCAACCAGGACGAGGAAGCCGCCGCCGATACCGGCGTCAATCCCTTTGCCTACAAACTCAAGGCCCATGCGGTCGCCGCCTTCCTTACCGGCGTTGCCGGTGGTGTCTTCGCGCGCTACGCCGCTTTCATACATCCCAACGGCGTCTTTGGCTTTCCCATCAGCGTCCAGATCCTGCTCATGCCCGTGATTGGCGGGCTGGGCACGGTGTGGGGACCGGTCATCGGCGGCGTCGTCATCGGTGTCATTGAAGAAGAAATCGTGGCTTATTTTCCCCAGGTCCATTTGCTCATCTACGGCTTGCTGCTGATTGTCATCGTGCTGTTCGAGCCGGGTGGCGTCCTGGGTGCTATTCGCCGGCTGCAACGCTGGGTCAGGAGGATCCGTGACCGTCAAACAGACAAACGATCGGCCGATTCTCGAAGTAAAAAACCTGACGAAGTTCTTTGGGGGGCTGGCAGCGGTCCGGGACGTTAGCTTCGAAGTCCGTCGCGGTCAGATTTTCGGTTTCATCGGCCCCAACGGCGCCGGGAAGACCACGCTGTTCAACATGATCGCCGGCGCCTATAAGCCGACCTCCGGACAGGTGCTGAGCTGCGGCAGGAACATCACCGGGTTTCCGTCTTTTCGCCTCGTGCATGAAGGCATTGCCCGCACTCACCAGGTGGTGCGCCCCTTCCGCGCCATGACCGTGCTCGAAAACGTGCGCGTCGGCGCTCATTTCGGCCGTAACGGCGATGATCGCAAGTCCGCCGCCGATCGCGCTATGGATGCCCTGCGCGAGGTCGGCTTGCACCACCTCACCGACAGCTCGGCGCACGTCCTGTCCGTCGGCAACCAGAAAAAACTGGAGGTCGCGCGCGCCCTCGCTACTAACCCCGAGCTTCTCCTCTGTGACGAAATTTGTGGCGGCCTCACGCGCGCCGAGACCGATGCCATGCTCGACCTGCTGCGCCAAATTCGTGCCCGCGGCACCACCATCATGTACGTCGAACACGACGTCAGGGCGATCACCGCGGTTTGCGACCGCATCCTCGTCCTCAACTACGGCAAGAAACTTTCCGAGGGCACGCCAGAGAAGATCCAGCATGATCCCGCCGTCATCGAAGCTTACCTTGGTACTTCCGCTCCCCGCGTCAGGACAGGCACCAATGGCGAATGACCTCACACCTCCGCCGCTGCTTGCCGTCGAGGCTATGGAGAGCGCCTATGGTGCCGTGCAGGTGCTTTGGGGCGTCTCCTTCAACGTATGCCGCGGCCAGATCGTTACCATCATCGGCTCCAACGGCGCCGGCAAAACCACAACGCTGAACACCATTATCGGCGCCATGAAACTCCGTGCCGGGCGCATCCTTTTCAAGGGCGAAGATATCGGCGCCCTGCCACCGCACGAGCGCGTCAAGCGCCACATCAGCCTGGTTCCCGAGGGCCGCCAGCTCTGGCCTCGCATGTCGGTCGAGGACACCCTGCTCATGGGCGCCTATCAACCCAGCCTGCGCCGCGACGCTCGCCGCAGCCTTTCCCGCGTATACGATCTGTTCCCCCGCCTGAAGGAACGCCGCAGCCAGCTGGCCGGCACTCTTTCCGGCGGCGAGCAGCAGATGTGCGCGCTGGGCCGCGGACTGATGGCCGAACCCGAACTGCTCATGCTTGATGAGCCCTCACTGGGCCTCGCCCCCAAGCTGGTGGACGAAATCTTTGCCCACGTCGAGCAGATCTGCAAACAGGGGGTCACCATTCTGCTGGTGGCGCAGAATGTCAGCTACGCTCTGCAAATGTCGGAGACCGCGTACTTGATGGAAACCGGCCGCATCACCCTCTCCGGCCCCAGCCGCTCTGTCGCCGCCAACAAATATGTGATCGAGGCCTACATCGGCAAAACTTAGTCCACTCCTTCCCAGTCTCGCCGTCCACGGACGCCGGAAGCGCGGAGCCTGTTTTGATATGCTCATTCCATTCTCTCCATGCCTTCGGCCACCATCGGCGCCGCGACCCAACCCGCCACTGACGGCCCGCTCGTTGCCCGCAGTTCGGCGCGTCTGACCTGCGTTCTCGGACTGGTTGCTGTACTCGTGGCTTATTCCATCCCGCTGGCACTCGGGCTGGTGCAGGGCGGCCGTGTTCCCAGCCTGCTCTTCGAAGACGAAGCCATGTACGCGGTCCGCGTTGTTGACGCGTATCGCGGCGGCAATCTCGCTAATCCCTATCTCGCCGGCCACGAGCATGCGCCGCGCTTCATGCCTGGTTTTGCCGAACGCGCCATCGCATTGGCCGCCCGCACGGCACACATTCCGCCGCTGACTGCGATCGCCCTTTCGCGGGTCGTAATTCCGCTGCTTATCTTCACCATGATGTGGCTGCTCGCCCGCGTCATGGGCTTGGCGCCGCTGGGAGCGTTGCTGGCGGGGCTTCTCTCCGTCTTCGCGCTCTCCACGCGCGCCGGCAATCTCCATTTCCTGCGCTATCTCCGCGTCGTCAGCCCCGGCGCTAACGTGCTGCTGCTGGCCCTTGCGCTCTATTTTTGGATGCGCGCCTACAAGAAGCCGACGGCGGCGGCGGCCGTTCTTGCGGGCATACTCACGGCCGCGCTCTTCTACACTCCGCCTTACTACTGGAGTTTTGTCCTCGCCGGCGCGCTGGTGCTGACTCTCGCTTCCCCCGCGCCGGCGCGACGTTGCTTCCTGATTTCGCTGGTCATCGCAGTTCTCCTCGGCGCGCCTGCTCTCTGCACTTCCCTCAGCCTGTCGCGTCTTCCCGAAGTGCAGCAGACGCTCCATCGCATGGGCCTGATGACCCCGGGCCGAGAACCTGACTCGTTCGTTCTGCGTCACTTCGCGATGGCTATCGTCTTCGCCTCCGTCCTCTGGCTCGGGCGCCGGCGTCTCGCGACCAATGCCACCTTTCTGATTGCGTTTTTCGTTCCCGGCACGCTGTTGCTGCTGCAGAATGTGGTCACCAATCGCCGGCTGCAGAGCGACCACTGGATCGAGTGCCTGATTCCCGTCGCCGCGCTCGCCCTTGCCGCGCTGCTGCACGGGAGCGTCGACGCCTTCAGATCGCCGCGCCCCACGTACGCCGCCATCGGCGTGGTCATTGCGGTCGCCATGGCTGCACAAACCGTCTCCTACTTCCGATGGAAAACGGTGGCGGAACGCGATCCTCTCTACGGCGCCGTCGCCTGGCGGCGCGGGCAGCGCATGCCGCAAACGCTTGCCTGGCTCGACACGCACACGCCACCGCGCTCCATCGTGGTCACGCAATTCGGCGACGTCCTGCCACTGTTCACTCACAACGCGGTATATTTCGCCGCCTTCGGCGCGCAGCACGTCATCTCCGATTCCGAGTTCGCGGCGCGCGATCGCGGCCTCTTCTGGGACCCCGCGCGTGCGACACCGCTTCTTTATCCCGCCGACTACTTCCTCGGCCTCGACGCGCAATGCGCGCCTTCCCGTTTTGCCCCGCTCTATCGCAATCCCGCAGAACACACCTGCGTGCTCGACATACGCTCCGCGGTCGCACGCTGACTAGCGCCATTTGATATGCTCACCTGAACTCCGCATGTGCCCGACCTCCATCGCCGGCGCGCCCAAGTCGGCGACCGCTGTTGTTCCATCTTCGCGCCGCCTCTTCGCAACCGGGGCCCTTGCCGTGCTGATCGCATACTCGCTGCCGCTGTTACTCGGCTGGGCGCGCTCCGGTCACGTGCCCAACCTGCTCTTCAGCGACGAAACCATCTACGCCGCGCGCGTGCTCGACGCCTATCGCGGCGGGACGCTGGCCAGTCCCTATCTGGCCGGCCACGACGATGCGCCGCGCTACATGCCGGAAATCTCCGAGCGCGCACTCGCCTTGATCGCGCAGCTCACGCGCACTCCGCCGCTGACCATCCTTGCGCTCTCTCGTGTCATGGTTCCACTGCTGATCTTCCTGGCCCTCTGGCGGCTGGCGCGCGGGCTCGACCTTGCGCCGGCGCTGGCTCTGCTAGCCGCGCTGATCGCGGTTCTCGGGCTCTCGACCCATGCCGGCGGACCGCATTTCCTGCGCTACTTGCGCCTCGTCAGCCCCGCCACCTACGCGCTCCTCCTGCTGATCGCGTTACAGGGCTGGCTGCGGGTGTGGAAGAAGCCGTCTCTGAAGGCGGCGCTGTTCGCCGGCATCGCCGGCGGCGCTCTCTTCTATGTGGCGATGTACTACTGGAGCTTCGCCGCGATCGGCGCACTGGTGTTAGCGTTGACGCCCGCATCTTCGCGGCGCTGGATCTTCGCCGCGCTCGGAGTTTCCATCCTGGTCGGCGCTCCCGCGCTTTGGAACGCTGCCGTGGTGGCGCGCATTACCGCCGTCCAGCAGACGCTGCATCGCTTCAACCTGCTGACGCCGGGCCGCGGTCCCGACGTGTTCGTTCTGCCGCGCTTCGTGGCCGCCGTCGTGTTCTGCGCCGTGCTGTGGACGCAACGGCGGCGCATTGGCACGCGCGCCAATTTCCTGCTCGCATTTCTGGTGCCCGGAACTGTACTGCTGGTGCAGAACGCCGTCACCAACCGCCACGCGCAGAGCTATCACTGGGTCGAGTGCCTCATACCCGTGGGGGCACTCGCCGTCGCCGTACTGATCGAGGGCACGCGCTGGTGCCGTCCAAGGTTGTTGTACGCGGCTGCGATCGTGATTGTCGTTGCGGGCATCGCCTCGCACGCCGGCGCCTATTTCATCTGGGAAGACGAAGCCCGGCGCGATCCGCTCGACTGGCGTATCGACCGGCAGATTCCCGGCACGCTCGCCTGGCTGAACGCCAACACGCCGCCGCGATCCATCCTGCTGCTGCGCGACTATGGCAATGCGTTCCCCATGTATGCGGCCAACAAGCTGTACTTCGCGTATTACGCATCGCAGCACGTCATCTCCGACGACGAACTTGAGCGGCGGCGCGACACGGCCGAGCAATTCGATCCGGCGCATCCCACCCCGCTGCCTTATCCCGCCGATTATTATCTGGGCTTGGGCGAGCGCTGCGCCGCTCCTGCGCTTCCCGTGCTCTATCGCAACCCCGCCGAAGGCACGTGCGTGCTGGACTTGCGCGCACGGGATTAACCGACGCCTGGACGATCATTACTGGATTTTAGTCGGGTTGTTTGCGCGGACGTTCGTTGACCCGGAGGCGTCCCTGGTGGACCACCCAGCCGGTGGGGGGAAGTTCGTCGCCCTCGTAAACCCGAGGCAGAAGCTCGCGCAAGGCGCTATCGATGCGCTTCACCGGCGGTGTGCTTGCCGCGATTCGCGCGGAAGCGCGGCGGAAGAAAACGAACCGGCTGAAGCTGGCCGTAGATCAATCGCGAAATCACCGCGTTTCGCAGTTCCACTCTAAGCCGCGAAAAACCTATCTTCCGCACTTGACAGCTCCCAGCCTCGCCAAACCGGGCGGAAGGGACGGGCCACCCGCCTTCCTCCGCTGAGGGCCACTCGCTGACACGACTCCGCTAGGGGTCGGCTCCTAGGTAGCAGCGTTGCTTCTTGCCGTTTAAGTCTTTGTATGCTGCGCCCGATTCTGCCAAGCTGCAATAAACCCCTCTCCAGTAATTCCAATTCGACCGCATCTGTTCACCCGACAGTGATGACTTCGTCCTTGCTTGATTCTTATAGTCCCTGTGCCAAGCGTTCAACTCCCATTTTGCCCACTTCAAATTCGGGGGATTCGGTGGTGTCAAGCAATCAACACGATGCTTGCCGAATGCCATCCAACTGCCAGGATTATCCGCGCAATAATTATCAATCTGCGCCTCCTTCCAGGCGTCCAGCGGTGCATTGGGGCAGTCTATCGCAAGGCCATTACTGGTGTGATAGGTGGATGTTGAATTGGTTTTGCAATAAGAGTTGATACGGTGATTCTCTATGCTCCCGGCGATGGCAGAGCCAATTCCTGGCCCAATGGCCGCACCAGCTTCGTAATTCTGCTGTTGTATCTGCTTCTGTCGCTCGTCGTCCTGCTGCTGTTGCGTAGTACCAGAGGAGACACCGGTCGTAGATGTGTGGACTTCGCTGACCTGCTCCCCAAGAATTAGTCCATTGGAAATGTGACTTCTCCATTTACGATGCCCCGCTCGGGGCAAGGAGGAGGAGTCGTGCGCAAGAGTCGATTCAGCGAAGAACAGATCATCGCCTTGCTGAAGGAGTCCGAAGCGGGGGTAGAGCCCGGCGAACTGTGCCGGCGGCACGGGATCACGCGTGGCAGCCTGTACCGCTGGAAGGCGAAGTACGGCGGCATGGAGGTGAGCGAGGCGCGGAGGCTGCGTGCACTGGA